>CAXSCF010000083.1:0-8599 GCA_964235815.1 uncultured Sphingomicrobium sp. | reverse complement strand
TAAATCTGCCCGGGTTTCCCGTACACTGGTTCGAATCCAGTCCTCTCCACCAGGCCCCGGTCGCTTGGCCCTCGCATTGCGCGAATGGCGCCATGCGCTTCTTCACAAAACGTTGTATCGCTTTGCCTGAAGTGGTTTCGACTCGTCGGCGGGCGGGCCGGCGGGCGAGCGTGTCGTGGCGTAAAACGGTGCGAAGACGCGGCGGACGATCGGACTGCGGTGCGGGGGGAACGCGAGATGGCTACATTGGCGTTGCAGTGTGAGGTGGTTGCGTTGCCAGGAACGATCAAGAACCGCGTCGCGCGGCTGAGCAAGGGGCAGCGCGAATGTCTCATGCTGGTTGACCAGCATCTGTCGTCCAAGGAAATCGCGCTCAAACTGGGGATATCCTCGCATACGGTCGATCAGCGCGTCCGCCAGTCGCTCCAGATCCTGGGGGTCGAGCGGCGCGGCGAAGCGGCGCGGATGGTCGCGGCGGCGATGAGCGGTGCCCCGGGCATCGAGGTTGGCGCCGGGCATGGCCCGCAAGCACAGCATTCCAGACCGTATCAACGCTTGATAGATCAACCGCCGTATATCGACCCGGCGCCCCCCCGGCGGCACCAGGACGGCGCGGTCGGTTTTCAGATTCGGCACGCTGACCGTGCAGGGGAGTCCAGTCTCGTCGGGATCGAAACCGAGCAGAGACCGGCGAATCGCTGGGCTTCCCTGCCATTGCCGTTTGCCACAAGGAGCCAGCCCGCCAATGAAATGAGCGTCGTTGCTCGACTGCTCTGGATCGTCCTGATCGCAATCGGCACGGCCTTTTCGGCGGGAATGTATCTCGCCGGCCTGGAAAGCCTGACGCGGATGATGGGCGGTTAGGACAAAGGTTCGCGGCAACATCTTTTCATCGGCCGGTATGTCCTTGCACCGCGAAGGAACAGCCATGCGCAAAGACCTCATCGAAACCGCCGCTTTTGAAGTCGCCACTCAAGTCCGGATGGTCGAGGACGTGATCGAAACAGCACTCGAGGAAATCGCCGAATTGCAGATGCGCATGATCCGGGCGCGCGCCACGACCCGCGTTGCGACCGCCGTCGGCCATGAAGCACTGACACACCTCGCCAGCGCGCTCCAGGGCCTGATCGGCGCCCGGGGCGGAATGGCCGACTGCCACGCGGCCCTGGTCGACGTGAAGCAATTCGTGCCCGGCCTGCGCACGGTCGGGTTCGGCGACATGCAGGAGTGCCCGCCGCCAAAGGGAATGGTCGACTTGAGCATCGTTGCCTGAACATCAAGGATTGACCGGATCACGATATCCGTGGTCCGGTCGCTTTGACCATGCTTGGTGCGATCATCTTTTCCGCCTTATTGTTCCCGATCTGCTTCTTCGCATTGTTGCGAGGCGGTCGGGACGAGCAGATCGTCGCCTTGATCTGCCTTGGCGGGACATTCGCAACGATGGCCGCGATCTCGCCCTTGACGGTACGCTATGACGGCTTTGAAGAGAATATGGCGCTCGTCGATGGTGCGGTGCTGGCCGGTTTTATCGGCGTCGCGCTGCGCTCGAGACGTTACTGGCCATTATGGGTCGCGGGCCTGCAGCTGACGACCGCCTTCGGCCACGGGCTCAAGATGCTCGACAGCCATTTGCTCCCGCAGGCCTACGGCGCCGCCTTGCAATTTTGGGCCTACCCTATCCTCGTTATCCTCGCCGTCGGAACGTGGCGCACGCACCGCCGCGGCGAGCGTCGGCGCGCCCCGCTCTAGTCGCCGACCCGATCGCGCTTTAGGCTCGCCCCATGGCCGACATTTCCGCCCTTGCCGCCGCGATCCTCGACGCGATCGAGGAACCTGCTTTGATCGTCCGCGACCAGCGCACGCTCGCCGCCAACCGCGCCGCGCGCGGCCTGCTGGGCGAGGCGATCATCGGTCGCGACCTGCGCTTTGCAATCCGCCACCCGCTCGCGCTCGATCTGATTGCCGCGGAGCGCGAGGCCGAAACCGATCTGGTCGGGATCGGATCGGCCGACCGCCCGTGGCATTTGACCACGCGCCCGCTCGCCGATCATGCGACGCTGGTTCGGCTCAGCGACCGCTCGGCGCTGCAGGCCGCGGAGCGGATGCGGACCGACTTTGTCGCCAACGCCAGCCACGAACTGCGCACCCCGCTGGCGACGATCATCGGCTATGCGGAGACATTGGGGGAGGACGGCGCGCTCGACGACGCGCTGCGCAGCCGGTTCGGCGAGACGATCGGCAGCGAGGCGCGGCGCATGCTGCGCATCGTCGAGGATTTGATGAGCCTGTCGCGGATCGAGGCCGACCGCTTCAATATTCCCGAGGAGCGGATCGACCTCGCCGAAGTCGCGCGCCTGGCGATCGAGCATGCCGCGCCCTTGCTCGAACGAAGCGGTTGCGCGATCGATTCGAACCTTCAGCCCGACGTGCCCGCCGTGCGCGGCGACTTTGGCCAATTGCTGCAATTGACCGACAATCTGATTGCCAACGCCTTGCGCTATGGCTGCACCGCGCGGGCGTGCCGGATCGAGGTCGAAGTGCGCGTCGCCGGTCCGCGCGCGGTCCTGATCGTGCGCGATCATGGTGACGGGATCGGCGCCGATCATATTCCGCGGCTGACCGAACGGTTTTACCGGGTCGATGCCGCGCGCAGCCGCGACTCGGGAGGAACCGGGCTTGGCCTGGCGATCGTCAAGCATATCGTCGAGCGGCATCGCGGAACGATCACCATTCGCTCGGCTCCGGGTCAGGGCACCGAAGTCAGCGTTGCCTTGCCGCTGTGACGAGATGGTGAAGTCCGATCCCTCTCGCCGCCCGCAAACCAAGCGATTGTCATAAAAGCGTAACCGTGCCGTCACAGGGAGTCGGGCAAGCGGCGTTACCGGATCGCTGCTTGCCTATGCCAACGACGCTTTGGAGTGATTGCGCGATGAACAAATTATGGATCATGCTGCCGCTCGTGGCGTCGGTCGCGGCGTGCGGCGGCAATGGCTCGAGCGCCGCCGCCGGGACCCAGCTCAAGATCGTCGGCTCTTCGACGGTCTATCCGTTCACCACCGCAGTGTCGGAGGAGTTTCAGCGCACCACGCCGGGATCGAGCGCGATCGTCGAATCGACCGGGACGGGTGCCGGCATCAAATTATTCTGCCAGGGCGTCGGCGCGCAATTCCCCGACATGGTCGATGCCTCGCGCGCCATGAAGGCCAGCGAATATGCCGATTGCGTCAAGGCCGGTGCCAAGAACGTCATCGAACTGCCGATCGGGATCGACGGGCTGACCATGATCCAGGCCAAGGGACAGCCGGCGCTCAACCTCACCACGACCGACATCTACAAAGCGCTCGCGGCCAATCCCTTCGGCAAGCCGAACACCGCCAAGACCTGGCACGACGTCAATCCGGCGCTTCCCGCGACCAAGATCCGAGTGCTCGGCCCGCCGCCGACGAGCGGCACGCGCGACAGCTTCGCCGATCTCATCCTGACCAAGGGATGCGAAAGCGACCCGGCGATGGGCGCGTTGAAGTCGTCCGACGAGGCCAAGTTCAAGGACGTATGCACAAAGATTCGCGAAGACGGCGCCTATGTCGAGGCCGGCGAAAACGACAATCTGCTCGTCCAGAAAGTTGCCGCCGATCCGGGTTCGCTCGGTGTGCTCGGATTCAGTTTCCTTGAGGAAAATGCCGACAAGGTGGTGGCCGTGTCGCTTGGCGGCACCCAGCCGACCGAAACGACGATCAGCAATCTGAGCTATCCGGGCAGCCGCAAGCTGTATCTCTACATCAAGGGCGAGCATATCGCCGCCAAACCCGCGATCAAGCAATTCGCCGCGGCCTATGCCAAGGCAATCGGGACGGGCGGGATGCTCGAGAAGCGCGGCCTCGTGCCGTTCGGCGGCGCCGACCTTGCCGGTGCGACGGCGCAGGCCGCGGCGCTCAAGCCGCTCGACCCGACGACCCTCAAGTAAGCCTGGGTCCGGCGGCAAGCGTCATGTCCTTGACCATCGCGCTTGTCGCCGTCGTGGCGATCGTCCTCGCCGCGGGATATTGCGCCTTTCGCCACGCGAGGGGGCTGCGGCGGACGGCGGCGGGGACTCCGCAACGCCTCAACAGCCTGCCCATCTACCACGCTTTCTACGTCGGCTTGTGGGCCGCGCTGCCGGCATTGCTGTTCCTCGCCATCTGGGCACCGGTCCAGTCACGGCTGGTCGATCAGGCCGTGTTGGCGAGCCCTGCCGGGCATGCATTGCCGACGTTCGCCATGCAGCGCAGCGCGATCCTGGGCGAAGCGCGGGATATCGCCAGCGGGCGGATCAGCACCGGATTCAACCCCGAATCGTCGATGCTTGCACCGCTCTACGCCGCCAGCGGCGCGCGCTTCGCGGCGATCGGCGGGATGGTGGCGGTGGTGCTGGCGTTGGCCGGGGCGTTCCTCGCCATGCGACGCATCAACATCGATTTTCGTGCGCGCAGCGGGGTCGAACGATGGGTCATGGTCCTGCTGGTCGGGGCATCGCTGATCGCGATCCTGACCACGCTCGGCATCGTCCTGTCGCTGTTGTTCGAAAGTTTGCGCTTCTTCAAGCTGGTCAGTCCGTGCGAATTCCTGTTCGGGACGACGTGGAGCCCGCAAACCGCGCTGCGCGCCGACCAGGCCGGATCGTCGGGCGCGTTCGGATCGGTGCCCTTATTCTGGGGCACCGCCTTCATCGGCGCGATCATCGCCATGATCGTCGCCATCCCGCTCGGCCTGATGAGCGCGATCTTCCTTACCCAATATGCCGCGCCGCGCGTCCGCGCGTGGCTCAAGCCGATCCTCGAGATCCTCGCCGGGGTGCCGACCGTGGTCTATGGCTATTTCGCCGCGCTGACGGTTGCGCCTTATGTGCGTGACTTCGGGCTGGCGATCGGAGTCAGTTCGGCGAGCAGCGAAAGCGCGCTCGCGGCGGGTCTGGTGATGGGGATCATGATCATCCCGTTCGTCTCCTCGATGGCCGACGACAGCATCGCCGCGGTGCCCCAGGCGATGCGCGACGGCAGTCTCGCGCTCGGCGCGACTCGGTCGGAGACGATCAAGCGCGTCGTCCTGCCCGCGGCGCTTCCCGGGGTCGTCGGCGGGGTGCTGCTCGCGGTCAGCCGCGCGATCGGCGAGACGATGATCGTCGTCATGGCTGCGGGGCTTAGCGCCAACATGACCGCAAATCCGTTCGCCAGCGTCACCACGGTCACGGTCCAGATCGTCCAATTGCTGACCGGCGACCAGGAATTCGACAGCGCCAAGACGCTCGCCGCCTTCGCGCTCGGGCTTTTGCTGTTCATCATCACCTTGATCCTCAATCTGATCGCGCTGCGCGTGGTCCGTCGCTATCGCGAGGCCTATGAGTAAGTCCGTCACCGCGTCGCGCTGGACCGATGGCTCGATGACCCGGCGAGTCGCGCGGCGCTATGCCGCCGAGCGGCGCTTCAAGCTGTTCGGCTTGATCGCGGTTGGCCTGTCGGTCGCCTTTCTGGCCTTTCTGCTGCTGACCATGGCGGCCAAGGGGCTGAGCGGCTTTACCCAGAGCCAGATCCGCCTCGACCTGGATTTCCCCCGCTCCGACCTGATGCTCGACCCGGCCGCGCTGGCCGGCCCGCAGGCCGCAGAAGTGGTCGGCAATGCCGGGCTCGACGCGGCGCTCGAAAAGGCCGTGACGGCGAGCTATGGCGCGGACGCCGGCGTCCTGGTGGGCGGAGCATCGACCCGCGCGCTTGGCGAGCAGTTAATCGCCGACCCGACCCTATTGTCGCGCCGCGCGCAAATCTGGGTCCCGCTATCGTCCAAGGCCGATGTCGCCGCCAAGCGCGACGGTGATCCCGCGATCGAGGCCCTGATCGGCCAGGCGCGCGCCAAGGGCGCGATCCGCACCCGCTTCAATCCCGGTTTTTTAAGCCATAGCGATGCCACCGACAGCTCCGTGGTCGGGGTCTGGGGGGCGCTAAAGGGAAGTTTCCTGACGATCATGGTGACGATGCTGCTGGCCTTCCCGGTGGGCGTCTTGTCAGCGCTTTATCTCGAGGAATTCGCGCCGCGCAATCGCTGGACCGACATGATCGAGGTCAGCATCAACAACCTTGCCGCGGTGCCGTCGATCATCTTCGGGCTGCTCGGTCTTGCCGTCTTCCTCAACCTGATGGGCTTGCCCCGCTCGGCCCCGCTCGTCGGCGGGCTGACGCTGGCGCTGATGACGATGCCGGTGATCGTCATCGCCGGGCGCAATGCGATCAAGTCGGTGCCGCCGTCGATCCGCGATGCGGCGTTGGGCGTCGGCGCGTCAAAGATGCAGGTCATATTCCACCATGTCCTGCCGCTCGCCTTGCCCGGGGTGATGACGGGCACGATCATTGGCATGGCGCGTGCGCTGGGCGAGACCGCGCCGCTGCTGATGATCGGGATGCGCGCCTTTATCGCCTCCCCCCCGCATGGCATCACCGACCCGTCGAGCGTCCTTCCGGTGCAGATTTTCCTGTGGTCGGACGAGGTCGATCGCGGCTTCGTCGAGAAGACGTCGGCGGCGATCATCGTCCTGCTACTGTTCATGCTATTGATGAACGGGCTCGCTATCTATCTCCGCAACCGCTTCGAACGCCGCTGGTAGGGCCATCATGAAACAGACCACCCCTCTCGTCCCCAATGCGGCGCCCTCGACGGCGGTGGCCGCCGATGCGGAGCGGCGCGGTCCGTCGACCGTCGAGCCGCACGACGCCGCCGACGCGCCCGACGATCGAGCCGTGGCGCGCCCGCCCGTACCCCATGCCAGCGACACTGCCGAGCCCGCGACAGCCGAACGCAACCCCAAGATGACGGCGCGCGACATCCACGTTTTCTATGGCGACAAGGAAGCGCTCAAGGGCGTCGACATCGACATTCACGAGGATCGCGTGACTGCCTTTATCGGCCCGTCGGGATGTGGCAAATCGACCTTTCTGCGCTGCCTCAATCGGATGAACGATACGATCCCGGCGGCACGGGTGACGGGGAACATCGAGCTTGACGGACAAAACATCAACTCGGCGGCGATGGACGTGGTTCAGTTGCGCGCCCGTGTCGGCATGGTGTTCCAGAAGCCCAACCCCTTTCCCAAGTCGATCTATGAAAATGTCGCTTACGGGCCGCGCATTCACGGCCTCGCCTCGAGCAAGACCGAGATGGACGCGATCGTCGAAAAATCGCTCAAGCGCGCCGGGCTGTGGGACGAGGTCAAGGATCGGCTTCAGGAAAGCGGCACGGCGCTGTCGGGCGGGCAGCAGCAGCGCTTGTGCATCGCGCGGGCGATCGCGGTCGATCCCGAAGTGATCCTGATGGATGAGCCGTGCAGCGCGCTCGACCCGATCGCCACCGCCAAGATCGAGGAGCTGATCCACGAACTGCGCGGGCGGTACGCGATCGCGATCGTCACCCATAATATGCAGCAAGCCGCACGGGTGTCGCAGCGCACGGCCTTTTTCCACCTCGGCGAGATGGTCGAATATGGCAAGACCAGCGAGATTTTCACCAATCCGCGCGAGCAGCGCACCCAGGATTACATCACCGGCCGCTACGGCTGATCGGAGCAACACAATGGCGACCACCAGCGGACATACGATCAAGGCGTTCGACGAGGACCTCGACCGGCTGCGCGCGCTCATCAGCCAGATGGGCGGTCTTGCCGAGCATGCGATCCGCGAATCGATGCGCTGTCTTGTGCAGCGCGATGTCGAAGGCGCGCAAAAGATCGTCGACAATGACAAGAAGCTCGACGCGCTCGAAGTCGAAACCGAGCGGCGCGCGATCCAGTTGATCGCGCTGCGGGCGCCGATGGCGGGCGACCTGCGAGATGTCGTCGCAGCGATGAAAATCAGTTCGGTGGTCGAACGGATCGGCGATTATGCCAAGAATATCGCCAAACGCGTCCCCTTGCTCGAAACGGCAGGGACGATCGAGCCCTTGTCGCTACTGCCCGAAATGGCGCGCATCGCAACCGAGATGGTCCACGACGTGCTGACCGCCTTTGTCGAGCGCGACGCCGAAACCGCGGTGCGGGTCTGCGATCGCGACCGCGCGGTCGACGATTTCTACAACAGCATCTTTCGCACGCTGTTGACTTACATGATGGAAAATCCGGGCAATATCAGCCAATCGACGCACTTGCTGTTCATTGCCAAGAATATCGAACGCGTCGGCGACCATGCCACCAACATCGCCGAGATGGTGTATTACGCCGCCACGGGTCAGCACCTCGCCGACCGTCCGCGCGGCAATGATCTCCTCAAGGGCGGATGATGAGCGCCAAGCGACTGTTGCTGGTCGAGGACGATCGCGCGCTGGCCGAGCTGGTGACGTTCCATTTCGAGCGCGCAGGCTATGCCGTGACGCGCACCGGCGATGGCGAGGAAGCGCTGATCCTGGCCGAGGAAATCAAGCCCGACCTGATCCTGCTCGACTGGATGATCGAGGGCATCAGCGGGATCGAGGTGTGCCGCCGCCTGCGCCGCCGCGCGCCGACCGCCAACGTGCCGATCATCATGCTGACCGCGCGCGGCGAGGAGGATGACCGCATCCGTGGGCTGGAAACCGGCGCTGA
>CAXSCF010000082.1:0-8863 GCA_964235815.1 uncultured Sphingomicrobium sp. | reverse complement strand
ACGCCATTGTTCCTTCGGCCAGCGTCACCAGTTGCGAATTGAACAGATAGGATGAGATTGCGTCGGACAGCGGCACTTCGGCGTCTGAAACCGCGACATAGTCGAACTCCTCGACCGCGCCGCCAAGGTGATCGACCAGCGCCGACTGCCCCTCGAACGCCGCTTCATGCGCGAACAAGACGGCCCCGTTGGCGACCGCGACGACATCGTTGTGAAAGGCGCCGGCGGCGATGGCGCGCTCCGATTGCGCCACGAACAGGGTCCGCGCCGGGTCGAGCCGGTGAAGGCGCGCCACGGCTTTCGACGCCTCGAGGTGCTGGCGCGCGGGAAACGGGCCGCCGGCCACGCCATGAATGAACAGTTCGACCCCGGCGTCGCCGTGTCCGCTCGCCAACCGCATGTGATTGGCCGCTCCCTCGTCGCCGAACGCACCGGGGACGGGGCCGTGGACCACGAACGCAGGATCGGCAAAGGCGAGCTTCAGCTGGGGCAGCGTGCCGTGCCATTCGTGGCTGCGGTGGGGCATGGTGCGCAGATTGGCGACCGTCAAATGGCACTTGCTGTCGGCGGTGTCGGGCGCGGGGCTGACCGTTGCGGCATTGGCGGCCCACATCGTCGATGCGCTCATCGCATTGGCGGCGATCCCTCGCTCGGCCTTGGCGATCGTCGTGCCCAGCGCCTTCAGCCAGTGCGTCGCGGGCCGCGCCGGGGGAACGAACCACCCCTGGGTCAACCCGCGCTCGACATTGGCGCGCATCTTGGCGAGTCCCTGCAGCGCGGCGGCGCGCGGCTGCGACACGCCCCCGGCGTTGCGCGCGCTGGCCAGGTTGCCAAGGCTCAAACCCGCATAATTGTGGCTCGGTCCAATGATCCCGTCGAAATTAATCTCGACGATCTTGCTCACCGCGCAACCGCCAGAACGCGGTCGCCGCATTCGACGTTGAGCATTTCCATCGCCTTGGCGTCGATCAACAATTCGCCGCGCTCGGTCCGCTCGACCTCGGCATAGCAAGCGACGAAGTCGCGATAGGTGCCACTGGCCAGCATCATCGTCGTGCCCACGGTCATGGTCTCGCCGGCGATGCGCAGCCACTGCGCATCCTGGACCGTGCGGATCGCGTCGGTCGCGGCGGTGACCGTCGGCCCGCCGTCGAAGATATCGATGAAGCAGTCCCAGCTAAACCCTTCATTCTCCAGCATCTTCAAGGCGGCACGCCCGGTCGGGTGGGGCTGTCCCATCACCGCGCGGGCACTTTCCGGCAGCATCGCCACATAGATTGGCGTCTTGGGCATGAGGTCGGCGATGAACTGCGTCCCGTGGACCGCGTTGAAATCGTCTGCTTCGGGGAAACTCATCCCGAAAAAGCGCCCCGCGAGCGCGTCCCAGAACGGCGAATTGCCGCCCTGGTCCATCACCCCGCGCAGTTCGGCCAGAACGCGGGATCCAAAGCGCGGCCGATGCTGCTTGATGAACAGATAGCGGCTCCGCGCGAGCAGCATGCCGAGGCCGCCGGCGCGCTCGTGGGGATGGAGGAACAGCCCGCCGACTTCGCTCGATCCCTCGAGATCGGTGGTCAGGCTCAGCGTTTGATTGCGAAAGATGCGGTTGAGTTCGTCGCTGCGCTGGGTCAGCGTCGACAAGCGATAGCTGTAGAACGGACGGTCGGCGCCGACCTGTCCGAACACTTGGCATGTCCCGCGGATCGCCTTGGTGTCATAATCTTCGAGCATGAACACATAAAGGTCGTCCGCCGGCATTTCGCCCGACCGGCTGAACCCGGCCTGGGATCGCTCCAATTTGGTCTCGAGCGTGTCCTTGTCGGCGGGCAGGTTGGTGAAGCCGCCCCCGGTCAGCTTGGCGAGGTCGTACAGCGCGCGCGCATCGTCGGGCCGCGCGGCGCGGATGCGGCAGGTCACGCCGCGCCCCCTGCGAGCCGCAAAATGGTCAGCGCGGACAAAGCGGCGCGCTCGGCGAGACTGTCGACGATCAGAAATTCCTCCATCGAATGAATGCTCCCGCCCCGCACCCCCATCGTGTCGATCACGGGCACTCCGCAGGCGGCGATATTGTTGCCGTCGCACACCCCGCCGGTCGATTGCCACGCGACCGTCTGGCCAAGGTCGGCGCCGGCCTGCTTGACCACTTTGAACAGCGCTTCGAGGTCGCCGGTCATCGGCTTGGGCGGGCGCGCGAAGCCGCCGTGGATGGTGATCTTGACCCAATGCTCGGCCATTACTGCGGCTACTTCTTCGACAATCATGAACTGCGCACGTTCCTGATCCTCGATCGTCGCCGGGCGCAAATTGACGCGTAGCACGGCAAAATCGGGGACGACATTGTTGGGGCTTCCGCCGTCGATCTTCGCCGGATTGATCGACAGCCCGTCGCGCATCCCCGCTTTCAGCCGCAGCGCGAGATCGGCCGCGGCGACCAGCGCGTTGCGCCCGTCCTGCGGATTGCGCCCGGCGTGGGCCGACTTGCCGCTCACCGTGAAACTGAAATTGCCGCTTCCCGGACGCGCCCCCGCGAAGGTCCCGTCGGGCAGCGCGGAGGGCTCGTACGTTAACGCCGCGCTTTTGCCTTGCGCCGCCTTGGCGATCAGCGCAGCCGAGCCGAGCGAGCCGACCTCCTCGTCCGAATTGAGGATGAGTGCATAGCCGATGCGCTGGGCCAGCGGCGATGCTTCGACCGCGCCGAGCGCCCCCAGCATGACCGCGATCCCGCCCTTCATGTCGGCCACGCCGGGGCCGCCCAGCACCCCCGGCTCGATCCAGCACACGTCCTGAAACGCATGGTCGGCGCCGAACACCGTGTCCATGTGGCCGGTGAACAGCAGCTGCAGCGGTGCTTCGGGGCGGACCGTGCAACGAATATTCTGGCCGTGCGCCACCTCGATCTGCCGACCGTCGGCGGCGATCGCCTCGACCGGCGCCGCATCGATCAATTCGAGCTTGCCCGGAAGCGGAGCAAGGGCATCGGCGAGCGCGACGGCGACCTGCTTCAGTCCCTCGAGATTGCGCGATCCCGAATTGATCCCCGCCCACGCCTCGACCTGCCCCAGCATCGGCGCCGCCGCGGCTTGCTCGACGCAATTGCGTTCAATTGATGTCAGCCCAATCATGGCGCGCTGCCTAGCGCGCGCCGCGCGGCAAGGCCAGTCGCCGCCGCGTGCATCCCAATCGCGCGTAGCGAGTTGACGTCTTTATGCCTGTGCCGACCATCACCGGTTTCGCCGCCGCAGCCGTCGCCACCGGTCGCGGCCATGTCTGGACCCACACCGCCGGCACGGGCCCGCCCGTGCTCCTGCTTCACGGTTTCCCCCAGACGAGCTTGATGTGGCGTGACGTCGCGCCGCGACTCGCCGGTCGCTTCACGGTGATCGCGGCCGACTTGCCTGGCTATGGCTCGAGTGACTGTCTGCCCGACAGCGCCGATCATTCGGCGATGGCCAAGCGCGCGCTCGCCGCGGACCTCGTCGCAGCGATGGCGGCGCTCGGCCATCGGCGCTTTTTCGTCGCCGGTCACGACCGCGGCGGCCGCGTTGCTTACCGTATGGCGCTCGATCATCCCGCCACCGTCGCCCGGCTGGCGGTGCTCGACGTCGTTCCCACGCTTGAGGTATGGGATCGCGCCGACGACCGCCTCGCGCTATCGTTCTGGCCGTTTGCTTTGCTGGCCCAGCCGGCGCCCTTGCCTGAGCGGATGATTGCAGCAGCGCCCGCGGCGGTGATCGACGATGCCCTGGCCAATTGGGGCACGCCGCCAACGACATTTCCCGAAGAGGTGAGGGCGGCCTATGTCGCCGCGCTTGCGCATCCTGCCCGGATCCACGCCATTTGCGAGGAGTATCGCGCAGCCGCGACGATCGACCGCGACCATGACGCCGCCGACCGCGCCGCGTCTCGCCGCATCGCCTGTCCGTTGCTCGCGTTGTGGAGCGCGAGCGGGGCGCTTGGACAATGGTATCAGGCGGCGGGCGGCCCGCTCGGCCTTTGGCGTGGCTGGGCCGAGCGGGCGGAGGGCGAGGCGGTTGCCGGGGGCCATTTCTTTCCCGAGGAATACCCCGCTGACACCGCCGACCGGCTGACTCGCTTTTTCGCTTAGAGCCACTCGGCAAACCCGTCGAGGATTGCGCGGTACATGTCGCGCTTGAACGGCACGATCAGTTCGGGCAGCAGGCGCGGCTCGACCCATTGCCAGTGCGAGAATTCGGGATGCTCGGTAGCAATGTCGATCGCCGTATCGTCGCCGGTAAAGCGCGCCAGATACCAATCCTGGACCTGCCCTTTATACTTGCCCTTCCACAGCTTGGCGGCGATCGCTTCGGGAATGTCGTAGGTCAGTTGCTGGGGATGATCGGCGATCTTCTCGACCAAATGCGGGCCGATCCCGGTCTCTTCCTCAAGCTCGCGCAGCGCGCCGGCCCACGATGCCTCGCCTTTGTCGAGCCCGCCCTGCGGCATCTGCCACGCCTCGTCGCGATTATCGATCCGCCGCCCGACCCACACCAGCCTGTGAGCGTTGATCAGCATGACGCCGACTCCGCGGCGATAGCGTCTGTCGTCGGTCTTCATCGGCAAGCGTTAGCGCACACCATTGCCAGCGCCTAGCGAGCGCATTTCTCAAGGAATACGTTGCAGAACAGGACTGGTTGCGCAAAAACCAATTGCATGGCTAGCCTCGACACGGTCTTTGACGAACTCCGCAGGGGCGAAGACGGCCTGACCCTCCTCGCGCCGCCCTTATGGTCGCAGGGGCGGACCCTGTACGGCGGCATGACCGCGGCGTTATGCTTCGAAGCAGCGCGCGCGTTCGCTCCGCCCGACGCCCGGCTGCGCTCGGCGCAATTCGCCTTCATCGGGCCTGCCAGCGGTTCGTTGCGGCTCGTTCCGACGATCGCACGGCAGGGGCGCTCGCTGACGGTGGTCTTGGTCGATCTGCTCGCCGGCGATGCGCTCGCCGCGCGGGCGACCTTGCTGTTCGGGGCGGCGCGCCAGAGCGAGATCGCCTACGACCTCGATCGCCCCCCGGCTGTCCCTCCACCCGGCGATTGTCCTTCGCTGTTTCCCGACAGTCGTTCCCCGCCAGGGTTCGTGGAGAATTTCGACGTTCGCCTGGCGCAAGGATCGGCCCTGCTGTCGGGCGGGGCGCCCACGTTTACCCTGTGGGTCCGGTTTCGTAATCGCCAGACGGTCGATCCCGTATCCGCGCTGCTCGCGCTCGCCGACAGCCCGCCGCCCGCCGCGATGGCGATGTTTCCCCGGCCGGCCGCAATCAGCACCTCGACCTGGTCGCTCGATGTGATGCACGCCCCCGACGAAATCGACGACTGGCACCTCCTGCGCTCTCGCGGGGAACAGGCCGGCGAAGGCTATGCGATGCAGGACATGACGCTGTGGAATTCGGCGGGTCGCCGGCTGATGCAGGGCCGCCAGTGCGTCGCCATCTTCATTTGACGCGGCGTGCGATCGGTTGGCGCGCGCGGCCCATTGCGATCGTCACACGCTACGCTTAGTCGAGCGCGATGAGCGCTTGCCGGCCATGACTGACCGCCCCCGAAACGATTTGCTTCGCTGGTGGCGCGCGCCGTTATGGCTGCTTGCCATCCTTACCGGCGCCAAGAGTTATTACGACAATCCGATCCTCGCTTCGCCCCGGCTCAATCGCGCCGGGCTCCACGTGTGGCGAAAACGCACCGCTTATGCGCTCGCCCAGCGCCGCCGCGCGCGCCTCGCCAAGGGCATCGCGCCCGAACATCGCGCTGCATTTGACCGCGACGGCTTCATCGAAGTGCGCGATTTCCTCCCCCAGCCCGAATTCGATCGCTTCTGCGCAGAATTGCTCGACGCCGCCCTCGACACCCGCGCGCATCAGCAAGGCGACACGATTACCCGCCGGGTCGCGGTCGGTCCCGACCTCATGCGCCGCTTCCCGGCGCTCGCCCGCCTGCTCGACAGCGCTCGTTGGCGAAACCTCCTCGCCTACGTCGCGAGCAGCCGCAGCGCGCCGCTTTATTATATCCAGACGATCGTCGGCGGAATCGACGCCAGCCTCCCCGATCCCCAGGTCCATCTCCATTCGGACACCTTTCATCCCTCGATGAAGGCTTGGCTGTTCCTGACCGATGTCGCCGACGACGGGCGCCCGCTGACTTTTGTCGCGGGATCGCACCGGCTGACGCCCGAGCGGCTGGCGTGGGAGCGCAACAAGGTGGTCAACATCGACATCGCCGACCGCTTGTCGCAACGCGGCTCGCTGCGCGTCGAGGTCGAGGAATTGGCGATGCTCGGCCTGCCGCAGCCGACCCGCTTCGCCGTCCCCGCTAACACGCTGGTGGCGATCGACACCAGCGGCTTTCATGCCCGCGCCGATGCCGACCATCCGACGATGCGTGTCGAACTCTGGGCGTACAGCCGCCGCACGCCCTTCCTGCCGTGGGCGGGCGGGCACCTCATGTCGTGGCGCCCGCTCGCCATTCGCCGCGCGACCTGGCTCGGCGCGATGGTCGACGCGCTCGACCGGCACCGCTTGATGATTCAGCATTGGCGCCCGGTCGGCCTGCGCCGCCCGCGCGATCCTTAGGCCGCGTGGTCGTCCGGGCGCCCGATCAGCAGGCCGAGCGCCGCGCATAATCGCTCGAGGTCGCGCTGCGCCGAGGGCACCAGCCGGCGCATCGTCGCGAAGCCGTGGATGGTGCCGCGCGCCTCCAGATACACCGTCTCGACCCCGGCTTGCGCCAGGTCGGCGGCCAGCGCCCGTCCCTGGTCGCGCAGTGGATCGAGGCTGGCGGTGATGATCGCTGCGGGCGGCAGCGCATCATGCCCGCGCAGGTGGGGCTCATGCCGCCAGTCGCCCAGCGTCGGGGCATAATGGCCATCGAACCACGCCATCATCGCCTTGGTCAGGAAATACCCCTCGGCGAAGTCGGATCCGCTGCCCTGCGCCGCGACCGGCCCGGTGACGGGATAGATCAGTCCCTGCGCCGCGACGGGCACCGCGGCGGGCGCATCGCGCAGGGCGATCGACGCGAGCAAGGCGAGGTTGGCCCCGGCGCTGTCCCCCATCACCACCAGCCGCGTCGCGCGTCGCCCGATCTCGTGCGCGTGCGCCGCCAGCCATCGCACCGCGGCAATCGCATCCTCGGGACCGGCGGGGAAAGGGTGCTCGGGCGCCAGACGATAATCGACCGACACGACGGGCAAATCCATCATCCGCGCCAGATCGGCACACAACGGCGCGTGGCTGTCGAGGTCGCCGATGACGAACCCCCCGCCATGAAAATAGACGATCAGGTCGCCCGGCGCGCGGTCGGCCCGCGCGTCGAACAGCCGCGCCCCGATCGGCCCACGGGGCCCAGGCATGGACATGTCGCGTATCACCGCCAGCGACCCCAGATCGACCTCCATCAGCGCCCGCGCGGCATTGCTTCCGGCGCGCGCGGCGGGGGCGTCGAGCGTGTGCATCGGCGGACGCGGGCTTTGCTCGATCATCTCGAGCAAGGCGGCGACGTCGGGGCGGATGAAAGGCTTGGTCATTCCCACCCTTTCGCAAATCGTAATCATGCGGCCAAGCGCTTCCTTTCGCCGTCATTGCTTGCTGCGCTCGCCATGACGGAATGAGGGTTGTAAGGACGTCGCGACCCGTTGATTCAAGGAATGCTCATGACGCAGTCGGCGACCCATCTCATCACCGACGAGGAAGCCCACGCCCATCCGGCGCTGGAGGCGATGGTGGTGCGCTTTGCCGGGGACAGCGGCGACGGGATGCAATTGACCGGCGGCCAGTTCACTTTGTCGACCGCGCTCGCCGGCAACGACCTCGCCACCTTCCCCGATTTCCCGGCCGAGATCCGCGCCCCGCAAGGCACCACCTTTGGCGTCTCCGCGTTCCAGATCAACTTCGGCTCGACCGCCATCGACACCGCCGGCGACCAGCCCGACGTGCTCGTGGCGATGAACCCCGCCGCGCTCAAGACCAACGTCAAGGCGCTGCGTGACGGGGGGCTGATCATCGCCGACGAGGGCGAGTTCTCGGCGCGCAACCTCGCCAAGGCGGGTTATGCGGCCAGCCCGCTCGAGGACGGCTCGCTCGCCCGCTGGCAACTGGTCAAGTTCAACATCAGCCAGCTGACGATGGATGCGGTCAAGCCGTTCGGTCTTGGCAACAAGGAAGCGCTGCGCTGCAAGAACATGTGGACGCTGGGGCTGGCGCTGTGGATGTTCGACCGCGACCGGGCGCCGATCGTCAACTGGCTCAACACCAAGTTCGCCAAGGCGGCGACACTCGCCGAGGCCAATATCGCCGCGCTCAACGCCGGCCATGCCTACGGCGAGACGATCGAGATCGGCAGTTCGGTCCGCCAGCACCACATCGCCGCCGCGCCGGCCGAGCCCGGTCTCTACCGCACCGTGACGGGCGCGGAGTCGCTCGCCGTCGGCCTCGTCGCCGGCGCGCAGCTCGCCGGCCTGCCGATGTTCTTCGGCTCCTACCCGATCACTCCGGCGAGCCCGCTGCTCCACCACCTCAGCCGCTTGAAAGAGTTCGGCATCACCACCTTCCAGGCGGAGGACGAGATCGCCGCGATCTGCTCGGCGATCGGCGCCAGCTATGCCGGCCAGCTCGGCATCACCTCGTCGTCGGGCCCGGGCATCGCGCTCAAGACGGAGGCGATCGGGCTCGCCTTCATGACCGAGCTGCCGCTGGTGATCGTCAACTCGCAGCGCGGCGGGCCCTCGACCGGCCTGCCGACCAAGACCGAGCAGTCCGACCTCTACCAGGCGGTCTACGGCCGCAACGGCGACTGCCCGATCCCGGTCGTCGCCGCGCGCTCGCCGGCCGACGCGTTCGAGTGCGCCATCGAGG
>CAXSCF010000081.1:0-9095 GCA_964235815.1 uncultured Sphingomicrobium sp. | reverse complement strand
CGCCCGGCCTGCCAGAGGTGCTCGCCTTCGACCTCATCGGCGATCGGGCGTCCTCGTGCATCGGTGCTCGGGCGATAGCGAAAGCGTTCACTGACCAAGCGGCAGGTAGTCTGGTCGAGTTCGGCCGATCCGCTCGATCGCGTGATCAGGCAATTATGGACGCGCCCATCGGGGCCGACGGTAAAGCGAAACTCGACCCGCCCGCCAATCCGCGCCTCGCGAGCGGCGCGAGGATAATCCGAGCGGCGGATCTCGCCGGCAATCTGTTCAAGATCGGTGCCGCCGTCGCCGTCGCCGTCACCCGCGCCGTCTCCCTCGCCATTCCCGGTTCCAATGCCGTTCCCGCCGGTTCCGCCGCCACTGTCGGCGCCAAGCGAGGCACCCGAGCCGCTGCTCCCCCCGCCGGCAGCAATCGGGGTGATTACGATCGGCGGGCTGGGGGCAGGGACGGCGACGCGCTTGACCGGGCCAGGCGATCCGCCGGGCGGGGCGGGGGAGGGCGCGCGCGGCGCAGCGCCGCCCTGGTCATGGTGGACGGGGGCAGGCGGCGGCGTGATGTGCGAGGGTGGGGGTGGCGGAAGCGTGACATCAACCAATTGCGTCACCGGCTCGACGCGCGGGATGATCGTGACATCGAGGCCGTAGAGCAGCGCCGCGCCGAGCGCGACGTGGATAAAAAGGACGGCAACGACCGAGCGCCAACGCTCGCTCCCGCTCGCCGCGAGGGCGGATCGAGCGGAAGCTTGCATTGGACGCTCGGCAGACGAAGCTGCTTAGCGGCAGCGACGATTGGCGGTCAGCGAACGATCGACCGCGCGCCCGGCAAGCGCACCACCGACGGCACCGCCGGCAATGCCGAGCACGCCATGGCCGAGAACCTTGCTGCCGAGCACGGCGCCACCGACACCACCAGCGATGAGGCCGGCGCTGCCCGGCGATCGGCGGCAAGTGCGGTAGGCGGTCTTGCCCGAATAATGGTGATGACGATAGCTGCGACGGTGAGCATCGGCGGGAGCCGAAACGCTGATTGCGGGAAGCATCACGGCAAAAGCGGTGAGCGAAAGGAGTGAACGACGCATTTGAAAATCCCTATTTCCGTTGAGAAGGACAGATTAGAAGCTACCCCGTGAACGTTACATGGCCGGTTTTTGTTTCAATCGTTCATGTTGGCGGCTTTTCGCCGATTCCGAGATGTCGGACCGTTGTTCATCACGATCAAGCGAGCCGCCGCAGGGGTGTGCCGATTGCGGTCGCGCGCAGTGGCGCAGCAATTTCGACGGTGCTCGGTCGGTCCTGGCTGGGTCGGTCATGGCTGGGTCGGTCAATGCTCGGCAACTGCGCGACCTCGGCGCGACCGTATCGGCAAAGGCTGGCCCACGCCGCCGATCACCCCCTTTGCCTTTGGCAACGCGCGCGCTAGAGCGGCGGCGCCAGTCTTTGTTCATCCGCGGTGGGGGATGAAGCGCAACGGCTGGTACTGCCGCGAACCAACCTCGGCCGCCCAATCCGGCCCGACGAATATAGAGGACGACCTTGGCACTTCCCCCTGACACTGCCGAAAGCTTCGTCCGCGAGGTCGATGAAAACCTTCGCCGCGACCAGATGGCGGCGCGCGCCAAGCGCTATGGCGGCATCGCGGTCGGCGCGGTTGCGCTGTTCCTGCTCGCAATCGCCGGCTTTCTTTACTGGCAGGACCGGCAAACCAAGCGAGCCGAGGCCGGGACCGAACAACTAACGAGCGTGTTGCAGGATGTCGGCGCGGGCAAGACCGATGGCGCGCCCGCGACGCTCGACGCGCTGCGCCATGTCGATTCCGACGGCGTGCGCGCGACCGCCGCGCTGACCCGCGCCGCGCTCGCCCTGCAGCAGGGCGACCGCAAGACGGCGATCGAGGTCTATACCGCGCTCGCCGCCGATAGCGGGGTCGCGACCCCGTTTCGCCAGCTCGCATTGGTGCGGGGCACCGCGCTCGAATATGACACGCTCAAGCCCGACGCGGTGATCGCGCGGCTCCAGCCGCTGGCGCAACCCGGCGAGGCCTTCTTCGGCAGCGCCGGCGAAATGGTCGGCATGGCGCTGATCGCCAAGGGGCAGAATGCCGCGGCGGGGCAAGTGTTCGCCAAGATCGCCGCCGACAAGGGCGTCCCCGACGGACTGCGCACACGCGCGGTGCAGGTCGCGGGCTCGCTCGGGATCGATGCCAGTGCCTCGCTGCCCGTATCGGCGTCCGCCGCACCTGCCGCCGCTCCCGCCGCCGCACCCGCTCCCGCTGCCGCCGAATGAAGGATTGTCTTCGCATGACGCGCACTTCGACTTCGCTTGCCCTCATCGCCGCCGCCGCCTTGCTGACCGGCTGCGGCATCATCAACAAGAAGCCCAAGTCGACCCCGACGATCGGCGATCGCGTCTCGGTCCTGGTGAGCGAGGTCGATATTGAGGTCGATCCCGAAACGGCGTCGTCGCCAATGGTCCTGCCGACCGCGACCGCCAATCCCGAATGGGCGCAATCAGGGGGCAATCCCGCCCATTTCCTTGAGCATGTCGCGTTGCGCGCAGCCGTGGGCCAGGCCTGGTCGGCGGCGATCGGCAATGGCAATACCAAGGCGCGGCGGCTCGGCAGCGGGCCGGTCGTCGCGGGGGGCAAGGTGTATACGATCGACACCATTGGCAGCGTGCGCGCGTTCGACGCGACCACCGGCGCGCCAGTCTGGGCGGCGCGCTTTGGCAATGCCAAGGGCAATGAAGACACGCTTTACGGCGGCGGCGTCGCGGTCGATGGCGGCCGGGTCTATGCGACCAACGGCTTCGGTTATGTCGCCGCGCTCGACGCCGCGACCGGAGCGGTGGCGTGGACGGTTCGTCCGGGCGGGCCGATGCGCGGCGCCCCGACGGTCGCCAATGGCAGCGTCTATGTGATCAGCCAGGACAATCAGATCTTTTCACTGAAGACGAGCGACGGATCGACCGCCTGGTCGGCCGCCGCCGCGCTCGAGATCGCCGGGGTGTTCGGCAATGGCTCCCCCGCGGTCGATCGCGGGACGATCGTCGCGGGTTTCTCGTCGGGCGAACTCAACGCCTATCGCTACGAAAATGGCCGCGAAGTGTGGCAGGACGCCTTGTCGCGGACGTCGATCTCGACCGGCGTCGCGGCGATCAGCGACATCGACGCCGATCCGGTGATCGACAATGGCATGGTCTATGCCGTTGGCCAGGGCGGGCGGATGGTCGCGCTCGACCTCACGTCGGGTCAGCGCGTGTGGGAGCTCAACATCGCCGGGATCGCCACGCCGTGGGTGGCGGGCGACTGGCTGTTCGCGATCAACGACAAGGCGCAATTGATCGCGGTCCAGCGCATGACGGGCAAGATTCGCTGGATCAACCAGCTGCCGCGGTGGATCAAGGAATCCAAGAAGCAGGGCCAGATCAATTATTTCGGCCCGGTGCTGGCGGGCGACCGGCTGATCGTCGCGGGAAGCAATGGAGTGCTGATCAACGTCAATCCGACCAACGGCAGCTTCCAGAGCCAGACCAATGCCGGCGGCGCGGTGCGCTTCCAGCCAGTGGTCGCGGGGGGAACGCTGTACCTGTTGACCGACGAAGGCCGCCTGCTGGCGTATCGCTAGGGGCTTGATCGCCTCCCTCGCCCCTTGCCGCTTTATGCGCTAGGGGGCGGCGATGTCCTTACCTACTGTCGCTATCGTCGGCCGACCCAACGTCGGAAAATCGACCCTGTTCAATCGCCTGGTCGGCAAGCGCGTGGCGCTGGTCGATGATCGGCCCGGGGTAACCCGCGACCGCCGCGAAGGCGAGGGGCACCTGCTCGGGCTCGAATTTCGCGTGATGGACACCGCCGGGTTCGAGGAAGTCGATCCGGCGTCCTTGCCCGGCCGCATGCGCCAGCAGACCGAAGCGGCGGTGCGCGAGGCCGATGTCGCCTTGTTCGTGATCGACGGACGCGAAGGGCTGACCCCGCTCGACGAGGAAATCGCGCGCTGGCTGCGCCACGAGAACAGGCCGGTGATCGTCGCCGCCAACAAGAGCGAGGGCAGCGCGGGCGAAGCCGGGCGGGTCGAGGCGTTCGCGTTGGGCTTTGGCGAACCGTTCGCACTGTCGGCCGAACATGGCGAGGGGCTGGTCGATTTGTTCGAGGCGCTGCGCCCGCATATCGAGATCGACGGCGAACGCCAGGTCCCCGAGGAGCGCGGCGACGACGAGGATTATGTCGGGCCATTGAAGCTGGCGATCGTTGGGCGGCCCAACGCCGGCAAGTCGACATTGGTCAATAAAATGCTCGACGAGGATCGCATGATCACCGGCCCCGAGGCGGGAATTACGCGCGATTCGATTGCGATCGAGTGGCATTGGACGGATGCTGCGGGGATCGTGCACCCGGTGCGGCTGATCGACACCGCGGGTCTGCGCAAGCGCGCCAAGGTCGACGACAAACTCGAACGCCTGTCCGCCGCCGACACCAAGCGCGCGATCGATTTTGCCGAAGTCGTGGTGTTGCTGCTCGACGCGACGCGCGGGCTCGAGGCGCAGGATTTGCGGATCGCCGACCAAGTGCTCGAGGAGGGCCGCGCTTTGGTCATCGCGCTCAACAAATGGGACGTCGCCGAACACGCCTCATCGTTGTTCAACGGGGTGAAAGCGGCACTGCTCGAAGGCCTCAGCCAGTTAAAGGACGTGCCGTTGTTGACGGTGTCGGGCGTCACCGGCAAGGGCATCGACCAGTTGATCGGCGCGGCGATAGAAGTGCGCGACAATTGGTCGCGGCGGGTCGGCACGGGCGAGCTCAACCGCTGGTTCGGCAAGGCGGTCGAGACCAATCCGCCCCCCGCGCCAGGGGGGCGAAGGATCAAGCTGCGCTACATCACCCAGGTCAAGACGCGCCCGCCGAGCTTCGTCATTTTCGGCAGCCGGGTCGATCAATTGCCGACCAGCTACCACCGCTATCTGCTCAATTCGATGCGCCGCGACCTGAAGCTCGGACCGGTGCCGCTGCGGCTGACCATGCGCGCGACCAAAAACCCGTACGACGACAAGAACGAATAAACTCCGTCTTTACCCTTGGTGCCTAGACCGATGGTCGAGTGCCGGCACGGGGCCGGACGGGAGCGACGCGTGGACGACGGCAACGACCTGGTCGATTGGGTGCATTTCGAAAAGAGCCGGAACGAATTGGGTCCGGGCTTCATCCGCATCCTCGGCTATTTCCGCGAAGATGGCGCCAGGAGCGTGGCGCAGATCGAAACCGCGATGCGCGATCAGAATACGGTCGGGCTAGTGATCCCGGCGCACACGCTCAAGGGTGAAGCACGCCAGTTCGGGGCCGAACCTCTGGCCGATTGCGCCGAGCTGATCGAGAATTCGGCGCGGATCAGCATCGAGACCCAATGCTTTCCCAGCGAACTGGTCGCCGACGTGGTCAAGCTGCGGCGGTACTGGAATGAAACGCTTGAGCTGTTCGACAAGGCGACCAACCCCTTGCTGACCCGCGCAGCGCAAAGCGCGTTCGGGCGCAAGGCCGCCAATCAAGGCTTCGGCCGGATCTAGGCCAGGATGGCGGGACCCGGCGGCGCCGGCAACGTCTTTCGCATCGGCTGAAACCGGCCGCGCGCCATGCTGCGCCACAGCCATTCGAACGGGCCGAAGTTGAAGCGGTCGAGCCACGGCTTCGACCAGGCGAGCATCAATAGCCACATCAGCGGCGCGACCAGCCACGCCTCGAACCGCGACAGGCGCCCGAACAAGCCAAGCCCATCGCCGTAGAAAACCAGCGAGGCGACGATGCTTGCGCCAAGATAATTGCTAAACGCGGCGCGGCCCGCGGCGGCGATGCGGTTCGTCAGCCACCCGCCGGGCCGCATCGCGAGCATGATCAGCGATGCATAGCCGAGCGCCATGGCGAGATGGGGCAGCAAGCCGAACCCGTAATTGGCGCCGAGCAGGAGCCACGCCGGAAAACCAAGCATGATGAGGCCGGTCGCCGTGCCGATCGAGAATAAGGCGCCGACGACGAGCCCGCCGCCGGCGATCCGGGCATAGACGCGGCGCGGCCACTGACCGGTGAGGAAGCCGCTGCGATAGCCCGCCATTCCGATCAGCATCAGCCCGAGGGTTTCGGGAAGAAACGGCACAAGGTTTCCGAACGGCTGCCATTTTTCTTTGGCGAAGCGGCGTTGGGTTCGGGTCGGCCAGTGGGAGCGCAGGGTGGCGGTCTCGGTCGCCGCCTTGGCCGCATCGGGGCTGGTGAAGCCGCTCATCGACTTCCACTCCTTGACCTCTTTGGTGGTGGCGGTGCGCGCTGCGACCTTGTGCTCGAGGTCGTAGAAATGCCAGCTTCCGGCGCTGAACGCGGCGCACCCCATGACGAGCAGTATCGTGGCCCAGACCAGCATCGTCTTGATCCGCCGCTTGACGAAGAAGAAGGCAAGCATGCCGGTAGCGGCATAGGACACCAGGATGTCACCGACCCAGATCAGGTAGAAATGCACCAGCCCGAGCAGGAACAGCGACATCATCCGCCCATAATGGACCCGTGCCGCGCTTTCGCCTTTGGCCACGGCGCGGTCGATGACGAGCACGGTCGAGGCGCCGAACAGGATCGAGAATAAGGTGCGCATCTTTTCGTCGACCAGGACGTGGTTGGCGAACCACAAGGCTAGGTCGGCGCCATGCGCCCCGCCCGCTGCCGCGGGGTTGAGATAGGCCTGCTGGATCAGCGCGAAGTCGATCACGTTGACCGAAAAGATCCCCATCACCGCGATCCCGCGAATGACGTCGAGCGTCAGGATGCGGTTGGCGGGAAGTGCCGTGTCGGTCATTGAAGCCCCCTTCAGCGGAGTGCGTTACAACAACAGTACAGTTGGCGCTAGGGGGAGGTCATGCCAGCGCGGCGTCGGCGCCCATCAATTTGGGGAAGAAGCCTTCGTGCGCGGCGCGGAGGTCGGCGAGGGGGATTTCGGCGCCGAATGTGTGGCCTCCGCCGCAGTCGCCAACGCATATCGTGTCACCGCCCGCACGTGCAAAGAAGCGCACGGAAATGTCGTGCTTTTTGGCCCTTTCGATCAATCGATAATCCTCCGGGTTGGCCACTGCGACCAGATATCTTCCTTGGCTCTCGCCAAACATTTGAGGAGTAATCGGATCAGCCCACTCGGGATTCACATCCGCGCCGATGCCTGCTGCTAAGGCCATTTCAGCAAGTGCTACCAAGGGTCCACCGTCCGATACGTCGTGTACGGCAGTCACAAGGCCGTCAGCGATAGCATCTCGAATGAATTCGCCTGATATCCGCTCGATCCGCAGATCGACGACAGGTGAAGCTCCGTCAGTTCGGTCAAGGATCTCGCTCAACCAAATGGATTGGCCCAATTCGGTCGCCATTCCCCCGACAATCCAAACGGTATCCATGTCGTTGAACGCGATCGTCGCCGACGTCTCCCAATCGTCGAGCAGGCCGACTGCGCCTATTGCCGGCGTCGGTAGGATCGCACTGCCGCCGCCTGTGGCCTTGCTTTCGTTGTACAAGGAAACGTTGCCGCTAACGATCGGCATGTCGAGCGCGAGGCAGGCCTGGCTCATGCCGTCGAGGCAGCCGACGATTTGCGCCATGATTTCGGGCCGCTGGGGGTTGCCGAAGTTGAGGCAGTTGGTGATCGCCAAGGGCTTCGCGCCGACCGCGCAGAGATTGCGGTACGCTTCGGCGACGGCCTGCTTGCCGCCCTCGACCGGGTCGGCGTGGCAATAACGCGGGGTGCAGTCGGTGGTCATCGCCAAGGCCTTGCGGGTGCCGTGGATGCGGACGATCGCGGCGTCGCCGCCGGTTTGCACCGTGTCGGCGCCGACCTGGCTGTCATATTGCTCCCAGATCCAGCGGCGGCTGGCGATGTTGGGGCTGGCCATCAACTTAAGCAAATCAGCCGCGATGTCGGTCGATTCGGGGATGTCACCAAGCGGGGCGATGTTGGCCCATGCCTTATAGTCGTCCTGGCTCAAATAGGCGCGGTCGTAGAGCGGGGCGTCGTCGGCGAGCGGGCCGAGCGGGATGTCGCACACGACGACGCCATTATGCTCAAGGACCATGTGGCCGGTATCGGTGACTTCGCCGATGACCGCGAAGTCGAGTTCCCACTTCTTAAAGATCGCCGCGGCGAAATCCTCGCGCCCGGGTTTGAGGACCATCAGCATGCGTTCCTGGGATTCGGACAGCATCATCTCGTACGGGGTCATGCCCGTTTCGCGGCACGGCACCGCGTTCATGTCGAGGCGGATGCCGACCCCGCCCTTGCTCGCCATCTCGACCGAGGAGGAGGTCAGGCCCGCGGCGCCCATGTCCTGGATGGCGACGATCGCGTCGGATGCCATCAGCTCGAGACAGGCTTCGATGAGGAGCTTTTCGGTGAACGGGTCGCCGACCTGGACCGTGGGGCGCTTGGCGTCGGCGTCGTCGGCGAAGTCGGCGCTGGCCATGGTCGCGCCGTGGATGCCGTCGCGCCCGGTCTTGCTGCCGACGTAGACGATCGAATTGCCCACGCCGCTGGCCGCGGAATAGAAGATCTTGTCCTGGTCGGCGATGCCCACGGTCATCGCGTTGACGAGGATGTTGCCATCGTAGGCGGAGTCGAAATTGACCTCTCCGCCAACGGTCGGGACCCCGACGCAATTGCCGTAGCCGCCGATCCCGGCGACCACGCCGGAGATAAGGTGGCGCATGCGGGGATGGTCGGGGCGCCCGAAGCGCAGCGCGTTCAAATTGGCGATGGGGCGCGCGCCCATGGTGAAGACGTCGCGCAGGATCCCGCCGACCCCGGTCGCCGCGCCCTGGTAGGGCTCGATGTAGCTCGGGTGGTTGTGGCTCTCCATCTTGAAGATGCAGGCGTCGCCGTCGCCGATGTCGATTACCCCGGCATTTTCGCCCGGGCCGCAAATCACCCATGGCGCTTCGGTCGGCAGTTTCTTAAGATGGAAGCGCGAGCTTTTGTAGCTGCAATGCTCGGACCACATGACCGAGAAGATGCCGAGCTCGGTCAGATTGGGCTCGCGGCCGAGCGCGTGAAGGACGCGCTCATATTCCTCGGGCGACAAGCCGT
>CAXSCF010000080.1:0-9109 GCA_964235815.1 uncultured Sphingomicrobium sp. | reverse complement strand
TCGACGCGGTCTCGACCGCTGCCGAGGAAACCAAGAACCCGCAGCGCAACGTGCCGATCGGCCTGATCGGCAGCCTGTTGATCTGCACCATCTTCTACCTGCTCGTCGCGGCG
Source organism: uncultured Sphingomicrobium sp. (assembly GCA_964235815.1). Lineage (GTDB taxonomy): Bacteria > Pseudomonadota > Alphaproteobacteria > Sphingomonadales > Sphingomonadaceae > Sphingomicrobium. The sequence goes on along the minus strand of CAXSCF010000080.1, from coordinate 8,996 downwards.
GGGGCGATCGGCGCAATCGGCGCGCAGCCGGTTGCCGGGCTCGGCGGCGAAGTGCTCGCCCCGGGGTCGAGCGAACTGGCGGCACGGTGCGCCGCGATCGTCGCCAGCGGGGTCAACGAACCGCTTGCCTGCAGCCATGAAGCGCTGGCCCACGTCCTGCGCAGCGTCGGCTGGACCAAGATCGGCAATCTGATGGGGGTCGCGGCCTTCCTCGCGCTGCCCTCCGTGGTGTTGATGATGATGTTCGGCCAGACCCGCGTGTTCTTCGTCATGGCGCGCGACGGCTTGCTCCCGGCCAAGCTCGCCAGCGTCCACCCGAGGTTCAAGACGCCGCATATCGTCACGGCCTTTACCGGCGTCGTTGTGACACTGGCGGCGGCGTTCCTGCCGGTCGGCAAGCTCGCCGACTATTCCAACTCGGGGACGTTGTTCGCCTTCGCCATGGTCGCGGTGGCGGTGATGGTGTTGCGCAAGAAGGATCCGTCGCGCAATCGTCCCTTCCGCACCCCGGCGATATATGTCGTGGCCCCGCTGGCCATCGCCGGCTGCATCGGCCTGTACCTGTTCCTGCCGTTCCTTGCCCAGATGGTGCTGTTCGGCTGGGGCGCGATCGGGCTGGTTATCTACTTCGCCTACAGCCGCAGCCACAGCCATGTCGGTCGCGGGACCGATGGTGAGGTCAACGAGCTCGACCCCGACGCCCCGCCGCAGCCGGTGCCGCCGATCGGCAATGCGCACACCCCGGGGATCAAGGACGCGTAACCCGCCTCCTTGTCGCAAAAAGAAAGGGCGGTCCGGAGCATTTCGGGCCGCCCTTTTCTTGTCCACCCGTCAGCTATTACCCGAGCAGATCGCCCGCCAGCGCCTTCAAGTCGGTCTCGGGCCGCGCGCCATAATGCTGGATCACTTCGGCGGCGGCGATCGCGCCGAGCTTGAGCGACGCCTCGAGCCCGAGCCCGCGCGCCTGCCCCGCAAGGAAGCCCGCTGCGAACAAATCGCCCGCTCCGGTGGTATCGACCAGCCGCTCGATTGGCTCGGCAAGGACGCTGGCGCGCTCGTTGCCCGATACCGCGATCGCGCCCTGCTCCGAGCGGGTGACGACGAGCGTCGCGACCTGCGGCGCGATCGCGGCAACCGCGGCGTCGAACTCGCGCTCCCCCGCCAGTTCGGTGATTTCGGCCTCATTGGCGAACAGGATGTCGATCCGTCCGTCGCCGATAAGCTTCAGGAAGCTGTCGCGATGGCGCGAGATGCAGAAGCTGTCCGACAGCGTGAACGCCACTTTGCGCCCGGCTCCCCGCGCCGCGTCGATCGCCGCCTCCATCGCCGCGCGCGGCTCGGCCGGATCCCACAGATAGCCCTCCAAATAGGTGATCCCGGCGCTGGCGACCACGGCGAGATCGACGTCCTTCGCTTGCAGCATCTGCGCCGCGCCGAGGAAGGTGTTCATCGTCCGCTGTGCGTCGGGGGTGACGAGGATCAAGACGCGGCCCGTCGCACCGACGTCGCTGCGCGCAGGAACGAGGAACTCGATGCCCTGCGCTTCAATGTCATGCCGATAGATTTTTCCGAACTGATCATCGGCGACCTGGCCGATGAACCCGGTGCGGATGCCCAGCGCGGCGAGCCCGGCGGCTGTATTTCCGGCCGATCCGCCGCTGACTTCGCGCCCCGGGCCCATCACGCCGTACAGGCGCACCGCCTCGGCCTCGTCGATGAGGCGCATCGAGCCCTTGTCGAGACGCTGGTCGGCGAGAAAGGCGTCGTCGGCGTCGGTGATGACATCAACGATCGCATTGCCGATGCACAAAACGTCGAGGCGGGGATTGGTCATGGCGTGTCCTGGCGGTGAGAAAGCGAAGCGCGGCGCCTAGCGGGCGGGGCGCGCTTCGACAAGCTTGCCAGCCCGGCCACGGCCCGGCACAACGGCGCCATGCGCTATCCCCTTGCCGTCGCCGCCTTCCTCCTGCTCGCCGGGTGCGGCACCAGTCCGGCCCCCATTGCCACCGCGCCGCGCGTCGCGGTTCCCGAGCGCAGCGAGCGCGGCGACCTGATCGGGCTCGACGCTGTCAGCCTCGGCGCGCGCTTCGGCACCCCGCGCCTGCAGGTCCGCGAAGGGGATGGGACCAAGCTTCAATATGCGCGCGGGACCTGCATCCTCGATGCCTATCTCTATCCAGCGCCGGGTGGCGGCGACCCCCGGGTGACGCATGTCGACACGCGCAACCGCGACGGGCGCGTGATCGACCAGACCGGCTGTATCCAGCAATTCGAAGCGCGCTAGCGCCTCACAATTGCGCGAACGCCCAGCGCGCGGCGTCGGCGACGACCGGATCGGCGCTCGCAAGATGGCGTTCGACCGCGGGCCGGAGCGCTTCATCCCCGCTGTTGCCCGCCGCGATCAGGCAATTGCGGATCATCCGCGCGACCCCGATGCGCTTGATCGGCGAGCCCGAGAACAGCTCCCGAAAACTTGCGTCATCGAGCGCAAGCAAGTCCGCCAGCGCCGGCGCGGCAAGCTCGGCGCGGGGCGCAAAGGCAAGATTGGCCTGCGCTTGCTCGGCAAAGCGGTTCCACGGGCACACTGCGAGGCAATCGTCGCAACCATAGATGCGGTTGCCGATGCTTCGACGAAATTCGTGCGGGATAGGCCCGGCATGCTCGATCGTGAGGTAGGAAATGCATTTCCGCGCGTCGATCTGATGCGGGGCGATGATCGCCGCCGTCGGACAGGCGTCGATGCATCGCGAACAGCTCCCGCAATGGTCGCTCGCCGGGACATCGGGGTCAAGCTCGAGCGTGGTGTAGATGACCCCCAGGAACAGCCAATTGCCATGCTCGCGGCTGAGCAAATTGGTATGCTTGCCCTGCCAGCCGAGCCCCGCGGCTGCACTGAGCGGTTTTTCCATCACCGGCGCGGTATCGACGAACACCTTTACCTGGCAGCGCTCTCTTAAGCCTGTCGAGGCGCCTCTTTCGTCGACGAGCCAGCGGCCCATCGCCTTGAGTGCCTTTTTGACCACCTTGTGATAATCCGCCCCCTGCGCATAGATCGAGATCCGCCCGCGGCTCGGTTCGCCCGCCAAAGCCAGCGGATTGATTGCCGGGGCGTAGCTCATCGCCAGGGCGATGACCGAACGCGCTTCGGGCCACAGTCCGGCGGGGCTGGCGCGCTGATCGGCACGATCCTCGATCCAGCCCATGTCTCCATGATGACCGGCCGCGATCCAGGCGCGCAATTGCTCCCCCGCCTCGGGCGCCGCATCGGCCCGCGTGAAGCCGCACGCGACGAACCCAAGCTCGGCCGCCTTGGCCTTTATTGATTCTTTCAGCTCATCCGCCCTAGACACGTCGCTCCATTAGCCCGTTCGCCCTGCGCTTGTCGAAGGGCTAGCCTGTCTTGCAGCGAAAGAAAGAACCGCAGTGCTTCATCAAGCTCAGCACGAACGGCACGACGGGATCGCCGCAAAGGCCCACGGGCTGGTCAAGGATTTCGATGGCACGCGCGCGGTCGACGGGGTCAGCCTGACCGTCCCGACGGGCAGCATCAGCGGCATCCTCGGCCCCAACGGCGCGGGCAAGACCACCACCATCCGCATGCTGCTGGGGATCATCGATCCGAGCGCGGGAACGCGCTGCTTGCTTGGCCACGACAAGCCGATCGAGGTCGCGCGCGAGGTCGGCTATCTGCCCGAGGAGCGCGGACTGTACCCGGCCATGCCCGCCGCCGAGGCGATCGCCTTCATGGGCGCGCTGCGCGGCCTGCCGATCGCGCTCGGCCGCAAGCGCGCGGTCGAGATGCTCAATGCGCGCGGCTATGCCGACTGGGTCAAACGCCCGATCCGGACACTGTCCAAGGGGATGGCGCAGACCGTCCAATTGCTCGGCACGATGGTCCATCATCCACGCCTGCTGGTGCTCGACGAGCCCTTTTCGGGACTGGATGCGCTCAACCAGGAAAAGCTCGAGCAATTGATCCGCGACCAGGCCGAAGCCGGGACGACGGTGATCTTTTCGACCCACGTCATCGCCCACGCCGAACGCCTGTGCCAGCGCGTGGCGATCATTGCCGAAGGAAAAGTGGCGTTCGAAGGCGGCGTCGACGAGGCCCGCGACCAGCTGCGCCCGATCGTCCATCTGCGCACCCGCGCCGACGACGGTCCGTGGCGCGCCGCGCTGCCCGCCAGCGCGCAATGCGTCGCCGGCGAGTGGCGCTTCGAACTTCCCGACGGGGGGCCCGAGCCCTTGCTCCGCGCCTTGCTCGACGGCAATGCCGGGATCGAGACATTGAGCATCGAGCGCCCCGGGCTTCACGATGCCTTTATCGCCATTGCCGGGGCCGCCGCGGCGCAGGCGATGGGCCATTCGGAATCGCAGGAGCACACCGCATGAGGACCCCCGAAACGCTCCGTGCAGCCTTCGTCATCGCGCGCCGCGACTTTACCGCCACGGTGTTCAGCAAAACCTTTCTGCTGTTTCTGATGGGGCCATTGCTGGTCGGGACGATCGGCGCGGTGTTCGGCGGAATCGGTGCGCGGGTCGATGCCGGCCGGACCGTGCCGCAAGTCGCGGTGATCGCCTCCCCGACCGATTTTGCTGCACTGAACACGGCGCGCGACCGACTCGCGCCGCTGGCGGGCGATCGGCCGTTCGTGACCCTCGCCCGCGTCAATCCCGCCGCCAACCTTGTCGCCCAGCGCGAGCGCTTGCTCCACGATCCCAAGATCGAACGGGTCGGGGTGCTCGACGGCGGGCTCGCCGCGCCGCATTTTACCGGCGCGGTCAAGGCCGACGGCGCAACCGTGCGTCAGATGGGCCTGTTCGTCGATGAAGCCCGACGGCAGCGCGTCAGCGGCGCCATTCCCGCCGGCCCGCCGATCGCGGTGACGCTGTCCGAAAGCTCGTCGGGGTCGCTCGCCTCGGGCCAGGAAATCGTCGCGCGGGCCGGCCAGGTCATCCTGTTCGTCCTCACCGTCATGCTGGCGGGGATGCTGTTGTCACAACTGATCGAGGAAAAATCGAACAAGGTGATCGAAATTCTCGCCGCGGCGGTCCCGGTCGATGCCATCTTCCTTGGCAAATTGTTCGCGATGCTGGCGATGTCGCTGGTCGGAATCACGGTTTGGGGACTCGCCGGGGCAGCCGCGATCGCATGGTGGATCGGCGGCGGGCTTGGCGCCTTGCCGGCCCCGGCGGTCGGCTGGCCGATGTTCCTCACGCTGATCCCGTTCTATTTCGCGATGAGCTATCTTCTGATCGGCGGGGTCTTCCTCGGCATCGGCGGGCAGGCCGCGACGGTGCGCGAAGTCCAGACCCTGTCGATGCCGGTGACCATGGTCCAGGTGATGATCTTCGCGCTTGCCGGACTGGCGGTGGGAAAGCCCGACAGCCGCGAGGGATTGATCGCGGCGGTCTTTCCCTTGTCCTCGCCCTACGCGATGATCGCCCGCGCGGCCGAACGCGACGCCTTGTGGCCACACCTCCTCGCGTTCGCGTGGCAGGCGCTGTGGGTCGCGCTGATCCTCAAGTTCGCCGCCGCCATGTTCCGCAGCAGCGTGTTAAAGTCGGGGCCGGCGCGGCGCTGGTTCTGGCAACGGCGCAAGGTTGCCTGACGAGCGTCAGGCCTCGGCTGCGGCCTGTTCGAACAGCTCGATCTTGATCCCGTCGCAGTCGAGGATCCACGCGAAGCGGCCGTAATCCTCGTCCTGGCGGCCGAGGATGGCGACTCCCTTGGCGGCAAGATCGGCAACCATCGCGTCGAGATCGTCGACCCGCAAATTGACCATGAAAGGTGCCTCGCTCGGCGCAAAATAATCGCTGTCCGCCGCAAACGGGCTAAGCAAGGCAAAACCGTCCGACCGATCGTCGCTGAAACCGAACATCGCGCCATAATCGCCGCCGACGCCGAGCGTGTCGCGATACCATGCCTTGGTTGCTTCGGGATCGGCCACCTTGTAGAAAATTCCGCCCAGTCCCGTGACCTGTGCCATGTTCGACTCCCGATTAATGCACAAACCGCGCGACCACATCGCGATAGCTGCGGCTGACCTTCACCTGCGCCCCCGAATCAAGCACCAGGAAGCATTCGCCATTGGTGTGCGGCTTGACCTGCTTGACGAGGTCGAGGTTGACGATCGTCGAGCGATGCACCCGCTGAAACCGGCGCGGGTCAAGCCTTTTTTCCAGATCCTTCATCGTCTCGCGCAGGATCAGCGTATTATCCCCCGTCTGGATGCACATATAATCGCCCGCAGCGTCGATCCGCTCGATCGTATCGACGTCGACGCGGAAGATCTGCCCCTGGTCGCGGATGTTGATCATCTTTTCGAAGCGGTTGGCGGCGATGGCCTCGTCCCCGCCCTGTTCGTCGGCATAGGTTTCGGCGGCTTCGGGGGCATGTTCGGCCAGCGCTTCCTTCAATCGCCCGACCTCCTCGACCCCGCGTTTCTCGCTCAATCGCTGGCGCACGCGGTCCATCGTCCCGGCGAGGCGATCCTCGTCGACCGGCTTCATCAGATAATCGACCGCCTGGCTTTCGAACGCGCGCAGGGCATGATCGCCAAACGCGGTGACGAACACGAACAACGGCGGCTCGACCTCCATCAGCCCCTGAATCACCGAAAAACCATCGAATCCCGGCATCTGGATGTCGAGGAAGACGAGGTCGGGCTTGTGCGTCTTGATCTGGCGGATCGCCTCGCGCCCGTTGGCGGCAGTGGCGACGATCTCGACATCGTCATGCGCCTCGAGCCGGAGGCGGAGCCCCTGCGTGGCGAGCGGCTCGTCATCGACGAGGATGGTGCGAATGGTCATGGGCGATCCTTGATGGCGGAATCGAGGGGAATTTCGATGATCACGCTATAGCCACCACGTTCGTTCGGCCGGGTGGTGAAGCCGTGCGCCGGGCCATAGGCCTGCGCCAAGCGATCCTGGATATTGGCAAGCCCGACCCCGGTAGAATGGACCGAGACCAGCCCCGCGCCCCCACCCGGTCCGCTGTCGGCGACTTCGATTCGCACCGCCTGCCCCTCGCGGCTGGCGGTAATCCAGATATCGGCGCCGTCCTCCGATGGGGTGACGGCATATTTGATCGCATTCTCGACGACGGGTTGGAGCAGCAGCGACGGCAAGCGCGCCCCGATCGTCTCGGCCTCGATCCGGAAATGCGGGCGCAGCCGCTCCTCGAAGCGCATTTTCTCGATCTCGAGATAGAGCTTGAGCGTCTCGACCTCCTGCGCCAGCGTGACCTGCGCGGTCGGCTCGTTGGCGAGCGTGTAGCGCAGGAACGACGACAAGCGCGCCAGCATCGCATTGGCGCGCTCGGTCTGCTTGAGCAGCACGAGGGTCGAGATCGAATTGAGCGTGTTGAACAGGAAATGCGGGTTCAACTGATAACGCAGCATCGCTAGCTGCGCCGAACTCGCCTGGCCCTCGAGCCGCGCGCGCTGGTCGATTTCCTCTTCCAGCAGAAGGTAATAATTGATCCCGTAATAGAGCGCCGACCATGCCGCGAGGAGCGAGAAATCGAGGATGATCGCGCTCAAAAACTCGACCCCCTCGGGGCGCGAGTCGGGCCGCACGAAAGTCGCGAAGCTCCACGTCTCGATGAACGAAAAGGCCGCCGCGGCAAGCATCACCGTGACCAGGCTGATGAACACCGTCCAAAGAGCGCGCATCACGATCAGGCGGCGAAACAGCGATGCCATCAGCAGCGTCGCCGAATAGCCCGTGGCGGTTAGCAGCAATGTGTGGACGACGAACATCACCCCCTGTGACGTCGCGATCCCCTGCAGCGAGCGGAGGAAAAAATAGCCCGACCAGCCGATCGACTGAAGCACCCAGAAAGCGCGATTCTTGTCGGCGAAGAACGGCCCGTCGAGCCCCACGCCCGCCAGGATCGGCGTGGCCGGCCCCTTGGGCCGCGCCGTTGCAGTTACCGTCGCGCCCGACGCACCGGGCGTCGGCGACGCGGCAGACGCGCTCGCCGGGAGCGGTTCGCTAGCCATCACTGCTCCACCCAATCACGCATCCAGCGCATATAGGCGAGACCGCCGCGAAGCCCAAGCGCAGCTTGGCAACTCGCAACGTTCAGCCCATCGCGAAGCGTCACCCCGGGCCTGACCCGTCCACCTTCCCTTCCTGACCATCCCAAGTGGCCATCGACCATGACCGTCAAACCCTTGACAATTCGTACATCTTCCTGTACGTGAGTTGCCCATGGAAACCCTCAGCATCACCGACACCCGCGCTAATCTGAAGGCGGTGCTCGACCGCGTCGTCGCCGACCGCGCTCCGATCGCGGTCACCCGTGCCCGCGGCGAGAGCGTGGTGATGATCTCGGCCAGCGAATGGTCGTCGATCGAAGAGACGCTCTATCTCCTTCAGTCGCCGGCCAACGCCAGGCATCTGCTCGAGGGCATTGCCGAACTTGAAGCCGGGCGCGGCGAGGAGCATGAACTGATCGAAGCGTGAAGCTTGTTTTCCGGTCGGCGGCTTGGAGCGATTACGTTCAATGGCAAGAGGACAATGCGGCGGTGCTGGCACGGATCAACGTGCTCATTGGTGAGTGCCTTCGGCATCCGTTCGCTGGCAGCGGCAAGCCTGAGCCGCTCAAGCGCAACTTGGCCGGCTGGTGGTCCCGGCGCATCAACCGCGAGCATCGGCTGGTCTACCGGGTGACGGGCAAGGATGCCGCTCAGGCGTTGGAAATATTGTCGTGCCGCTATCATTATTGATCCGTACGGCCCCGTACGAAACATGGTCGCGACACCGGCAACATTAGTGAACGTAAGCCCTCGTCCGCGCCCTTGCCTCCCCCGCCCGAGCGCCTAGACTCGGGGCCAAGGAGCCCGCCATGACCGACCCCGCGCAAGCCACTTTCCGCTCGATGGACGAGGGCAACGCCGACGACTGGCGCGCGATCGGGTCGCATTTCGGGCCTTTCGCCGGCGGCCTCGCCGATCGCGTGCTGACCCATTTGCGGCTGCTCGACGGCG
>CAXSCF010000079.1:0-9488 GCA_964235815.1 uncultured Sphingomicrobium sp. | reverse complement strand
TCCAATCGCATCCCACCCTCCACGCCATCGCTCCCGCCGGATCGGTTTGGCCTTAAACGCAACAACTTAAGATATTCTGTGCCGGGCGCGAGGCCACTGGCCGCTGTCGTTCATCCTGTGTATGTCGGCGACGCGTCATGACTCGACGCCAAACCCCGGCAGGACCGCATCACGCGGTCGCGGGACGGAGAATGCAATGCGGGCAGCTTGGTTGGTTTCGGCAGGATTGGCCGCGGGCATGGTCCCGCTTGGCGTCGCAACGGCGCAAGCGGTCGATCCGATCGCGCCGCTGCCCATGCCGCGGCGGCTGGCGCCGCCGCCGATCCCGCCCTCCATGCCGATCCCGCAAGGGCAGATCCCCGCCACCGACGCGACGCCGGGCGCGGTTCCGGTGGCCCCGGTGGTGGTGCCGGATCCGGTCCTGCCGCCGCCGACCTGGCAGGCCGACGCCGTGGCGCAACTCGCAACCTATATCCGCGGCATCGGGCGCGACGGGCTCAACCCCGCCGACTATGATCCCGCCGGGCTCGACCGTGCGTTGCGCTCGGGCGATGCGGCCTCGTGGTCGAAGGCCGCGACCGAGCGCTTCAACCAGGTGTCGCTCGACCTTGCGCTCGGCCATGTCCGCAGCGAAGCGCGCGTCGATTGGCACGTGCGCGACAAGGATCTGGATTCGACCAGCCAGCGCGCGCTGCTCGACCGCGCCTTGGCGAGCGGCCAGCTTGCGCCCGCGCTCGACGGACTGCTCCCGGTCCATCCGCAATATGGCGCGCTGCGCTATGCGCTCGACGTCACGCCCAAGGCCGAGACCGCGACGCTCAACCGCATCCGCCTGAACATGGATCGCTGGCGCTGGCTGCCGCGCGACCTCGGGCAGAAATATATCATCGTCAACGTGCCCTCGTTCCACGCCACTTTGGTCGAAAATGGCGCGACGCGGTGGAAGCACAAAGCGATCGCCGGGGCGATCAAGACTCCGACGCCGCAGCTCAATGCGATGGCCACCGGGGTAATCCTCAACCCGTGGTGGGAAGTCCCGACCAGCATTTCGAGGGAAGTCGCGGGCAAAAGCGGGTTCGTCGCGGTCAAGGACAAAAGCGGCAAGGTGCAGCGCTGGCGCCAGCCGCCGGGACCGACCAATGCGCTCGGCCAGATGAAGTTCGTGATGCAGAATCAATATGCGATCTATCTGCACGACACCAATGCTCGCAGCCGCTTCAACAGCCAGGTCCGCGCGCTCAGCCACGGCTGCATCCGGACCGAGGATATCCACGATCTCGCGGCCGAACTGGGCAGTGACGACGGCGGCGAATGGACCCGCGACAAGTTCGACGAGACGCTCGCCACCAAGAAAACCGTCGAGGCCAAATTCGCCAAGCCGCTGCCGGTGTACATCGTCTACTTCAGCTCGGCGGCGCTGACCGATGGCTCGATCACCAATTATTCGGACGTCTACAAGCGCGATGCGCGCGTGATGACCGCCTTGCTCGACCGCAACGGCAAGGGGGCCGCCGCGCTGACGCCGGGCGGCGATTCGGCCAAGAAGGTGACGGCGCGCTAGCCGGGGTCGGATCGAGCACCGCGGAAAAGTCCGCGGTCGTTTGCAATGTATAAAAAAAGGCGGCGTCCCGGGTGGGAGGCCGCCTTTGTCTTGCGCTTGATCCCGCTCAGGCGAGCTTGTCGGCGTAGATCATCCGGCCGTCGTAGAGGCGATTCATGACGCGCCACTGGCTGGCGCGGCTGAATGCGAAGCAGCCCTCCGAGCGCCCGAGCTTGCCATGCTGCGCGATCATCTCGGGTTCGGCATACCAGGCGTTGTGGATGACGATGGCGCGCGATTCAGCGTTGTTGTTGGTCTGGTCGAGCCCGGCGACCTTCATCGAAAGCCCATATTTGCCCTGATAGGTGTCGCCGGTGATGTAGGTGCCGTTCGAGGTCGCATAGGAACCGAAGTCGTTCGAAAACAGCTCGACGAACCCGCTATGGTCGGGGTCCGACCCGCGGCCATGCGCGACGGCGTGGCTTTCGACCTGGCCATTGGCGAGATCGACGAGGTGAAAGCGGTGATGCCCGCTGTCCATCGAGAAATCGACCACGCCCATCACGTCGCGATGGCGGATCACGCCGCTATGCGAATCGAGTGCCGCCTTGGCGCGGGCGAACAACGCCGGACTGATCCCGGTGGGAGCGCTGGGCGTCAAGGCCAGGGGCGGCAGTGGAATCACGGGGGCCGGGGGCCGCGCCAACATCGCCTTGGGGATGGCGTTCGACGATGCCGCCGCCGACATCAGCAGCCCACCGGCACCGGCCGCACCCAGCCGCAACATTTCCCGACGATTCAATGACATAGTGGCCCTCCGCGTGAGCCATCGCTATAGCCCAACAAAGCTTAACCACCGATAAGCAATTTAGGGCTTGGGCGGAACTTGGGCGCATCGTGACCACGCTTCGTCGCGCCGAGGGGAACGATCGGGCATGGCCAGGCGGTGACTCGCAACGCCTTGAAAAGCGGGGAGGCCGCTGCTAAGGGGCCGCCTTGCGTCGCTGACCCGGTGTCTGCGGCGACCAACTATTTTGCATGGCAGGATGGTGGTCGGCATTGCCGGCACGCTGCCGAATGACCCGCTTCCGCGGGACCGATTATAAGGGAGTTCGACGACTTTTTATGCAGATCATCGTTCGCGACAATAATGTCGACCAGGCGCTGCGCGCCCTCAAAAAGAAGCTGCAGCGCGAAGGTGTCTATCGCGAGATGAAGCTGCGTCGTCATTACGAAAAGCCGTCGGAAAAGCGCGCCCGCGAACGCGCCGCCGCGATTCGCCGCGCCCGCAAGCTCGAGCGCAAGCGGATGGAACGCGAAGGCACCGCGCGCTAGACACGCGCTTCGCTTCCACGCTCCCCTCGGCTGAAGGCCTTTCCATGTCGGTCACTCAGGTTCCGCTCCGTCCGATCGCTCGCGGCTCCCAGTTCAAATATGTGCTGGGCGTGGTCGTGCTGATTGCGGCGGCGTTCCTCCTCGCGCGGCTTGGCGCGGGAAGCTTCAAGGCGCTCGAAGTCGATACGGTCAAGGCGGGGTCGGGCGCGTTGTTGACCGATCTCGACGGAGTGATGCTGGACTATACCGGCAAGACCGCCGACGGCACAGTGTTCGACAGCACCGAAGGGAAGGGCCCGGCGCCGATGCTGGTCGGCCAAGTGATCCCCGGATTCCGCCAGGCACTGCTCAAGATGCAGGACGGCGGGACCTACAAGATCCAGATTCCGGCGCGGCTCGCTTATGGCGCCAATCCGCCCGCGCAGAGCCCGATCAAGCCCAACGCCGACCTTTATTTCGACGTTCGTGTCGTCCAGGTCGTGCGCAACGCCGCGATCCTCGCCGCGCAGCAGCAACAGCAGATGCAGCAGATGCAGCAGATGCAGCAGCAGGAAGGCGCCGCTCCGGCCCCATCCGAACCGCGTTAGGCTCTTTCAGGGCGGTCAGGACGCGCATTAATCACTTCCGCAGCGCCGGCCCCAGCAACCGAGGTCTACCCTCTCGCACCGCCCCTTAGTCGCGCTCACCCTGAGCTTGTCGAAGGGTCGGCTGCACCTCGGCCAGCCGCCCGCCGCCTCGACCATTCCTCGAGCCCGACCTTAATCGTCGCCACGATCGGGTCGGCGAGCAGCAGGCCCATCAGCCCGAACATCACTCCGAACAATAATTGCGTCGCCAGCACCAATGCCGGGGCAAGATCGACCGTGCGCCGCGCGACGTAAGGGACGATGACATAGCCATCGACCGTCTGGACGATGAGATAGGTGGCGATCGCCCAGATCCCGGAATCGGTGCCCGCGGAGAATCCGACCGCGACCATCAGCACCCCCGACACGATCGCGCCGATGTTGGGGACGAACGCGCCGAGCCCGGTGATCAGCCCGAGAAGCGCCGCCATCGGCACGCCCCCGGCCATCAGCATCAGCCACGTCCCCACGCCCTCGACCAGCATGCCGATGATCCGCCCGAACATCAGCCGGCGCAGCGTGAAGCCGACCTTGTTCGACAAATCGTAAAAGCCGTCGCGATGCTTGGTCGGAAGCATCCACGCCACGCCGCGGTCGTACAGTCGCGGCTCGATCGCAATAAAGATGCCGAGCACGAGGATCATCAGGATCGAACTCAGCGCCCCGAAGGCGGTGCTCAAGGCGCTGGTCAGCCGCCCGACCCCGCCGACCAATTGCCCGCCCATCCGCGACATGTTGGCGTCCGGCATCAGCCCGGTCGACTTGAGATAGGTCATCAGCCGGTCGCCCTGCGTGGTGACGACCGCCTTCAATGCCTCGGCCTGGGTCGAAAGCGTGGTTCCGGCGTAATAGAAGCTCCAGCCGATGAAGGCGAACCCGGCGATGGTGACGATCGCCAACCGCCAGCCGCGCCCGATCGGCGCTATGCGCCCGAGCAGCCGCGTGCCCCCGTCGAGAATGACCGCGAACACCAGCCCGCCGATGATCAGCATGATCGGCTGGGCGAGGACGACGCAACCGACCACCACCAGCACCATCGCGATCCACACCGCGGCGCGCTGAACCTCGTGGATGATCGCCGAATTATGGATGTCGGTCGGGCCCGGTCGCTCGTCGTGGACCGGCGGGGCGAGGTCCGTGTCGGTCACTTGGCGTGGGTCCGAAGCGAGCTTCCGGCGCGGCCCGATCGGAACGCCGACAGCCAGGTCGAGGGCGAGCTGATGGCGGTCGATCCGTCGAGGCTGAAGGTGATGAACTCGGCGCGGCCGCCGATATTCTCCCACGGCACGGGCCCGCCTAGCCCCTTTTCATCGAGGGTGAAGCGGCTGTCCGCCGACCGGTCGCGATTGTCGCCCATCAGGAACAGATGGTCGGCGGGGACGGTCACCGGGCCGAAATCGTCGCCCTGGCTATCGCCGAGCTCGATCGTGTCGTAGCTGATGCCGCCGGGCAGCGTCTCGCGGACGATCGGCAAGCGGCAATAGTTGCGCCCGTCGCTGGTGGCGACGTCGAACCCTGAAAATTCGACCCCGCACGGCGCATTGGGGTCGGTCGGGATCATCGCCGGGGGGCGGATTTCATAAGGGACGAGCTTGCCGTTGAGCACCAGCCGCCCGGCGCGCACCGCGATCGTGTCGCCGGGCAGGCCGATGACGCGCTTGATATAATCCTCATTTTCGCCCGGCGGCGTGACGATCACGACATCGCCGCGTGCGGGCAGCCGGCCGAACAGGCGGCCCTTCATGAACGGCAATGTCACGCCCCACGGCTCGGCCGGGCCGCGCAGGATCGCGGTGCGAAAAATCGCTGCCGGATTGGGGATCGTCGGCGACACGAACGACCAGCCATAGGCATATTTGGTGACCACCAGCCGGTCGCCCTTGAGCAATACCGGCATCATCGATTCGGACGGGATGTAGAACGGCTTGGCGATGAAGCTGTGGAACGCCAGCACCGCGAGGATGACCAGTGCCAGCCCCTTGATCTCGCGCCACAGCGCCGATCCGTGATCTTTTTTCGCGTCCGGCGCATCGGCGTCCGCGTGGGGCGGGGCGGGGACGGCTTCGACGTGATCGGTCAATCAGGGCTCCATCTTGGTGGCGTAAAGGATGACAAAGGCCTGCGCCCACGGATGGTCGTCGGTCATCGTCAAATGCACGGTGAGCGCGTGGCCCGCAGGGGTCAGCGCGTCAAGCCGCGCCTTGGCCCCGCCGGTGAGGTGGAGCGTCGGCGCGCCCGAGGGGGCGTTGACGACCCCGATGTCCTTCATGAACACGCCCGCCTTGAACCCCGTCCCGACCGCCTTGGAAAAGGCTTCCTTGGCGGCGAAGCGCTTGGCCAGCGTCCCGGCGGCGGTGAACGGGCGCGAAGCCGCCTTGGCGCGCTCGGTTTCGGTGAAGACGCGATGGAGAAACCGCTCGCCGAACCGCTCGACCGAAGCGGCAATCCGCTCGATATTGCAAAGATCGCTGCCAATCCCGACGATCATCTTCCCCTCTCCCCCCGGGAGAGGGAGGGAGCGCGCAGCGCGGAAGGGTGAGGGTGACCAAATCGACAAAGCGGACCCTCACCTTCCCACCGCTGCGCGGCGGGCCCCTTCCTCTCCCACGGGGAGAGGAGGAAATTCACCGCGCCGCATCCATCATCGCGCGCATCCGCGCCACGCTCGCCTCGAGCCCGGTGAAGATCGCCTCGCCGACCAGGAAATGCCCGATGTTGAGCTCGGCCAATTGCGGGATCGCCGCGATCGGGGCGACATTGTCGAAGGTCAGCCCGTGCCCGGCGTGGGGCTCGATGCCATTCCTGGCGGCGAGCGCGGCGGCGTCGGATATGCGCTTCAATTCGGTCACTGCTTCCTCGCCGCCGACATGGGCAAAGCGCCCGGTGTGAAATTCGACCACGGGCGCGCCCAGCCGCAAGGCCGCCTCGACTTGTGCGCTGCTGGGTTCGATGAACAGGCTGACACGGATCCCCGCCGCGCCGAGCCGCTCGACGAACGGCGCCAGCAGCGCGAATTGCCCCGCCGCGTCGAGCCCGCCCTCGGTCGTCCGCTCCTCGCGCTTTTCGGGGACGATGCACGCCGCGTGGGGGCGGTGGGCGAGCGCGATGCCGAGCATCTCTTCGGTCGCCGCCATCTCGAGGTTGAGGGGCAAGTCGATCTCGGCCATCAGCCGGTCGATGTCGCGGTCGGTGATATGGCGCCGGTCCTCGCGCAGGTGGGCGGTGATCCCGTCGGCCCCGGCGCGGGCCGCCGCCTGCGCGGCACGCAACGGATCGGGATGCTCGCCGCCCCGCGCATTCCGGATGGTCGCGACATGATCGATGTTGACGCCAAGGCGCAGTAGCTTCGTCAAGCCGCCCGACTGCCCGGCTTGATCGCGGGGATTGCCGCAAGCGCGGGGGGCAAGTCGTCGGCGGCGTAGGTCGGTACGTCGATCCGGACCAGCGGCACGAACGGCACGCCCAGATCGACGCACCCGCCCGATCGGTCGACCAGGCTGACTGCGGCGATCACCTTGCCCCCAGCGTCCTCGATCGCCGAAATCGCTTCCTTCGACGACAGGCCGGTGGTGACGACATCCTCGACCATCAGACAGCGCGCGCCGGGCTCGAGCCGGAACCCGCGGCGCAAGGCAAACATCCCGTCGGGGCGTTCGACGAACATTGCCGGAACACCCAAAACGCGCCCCATCTCGTGGCCGATGATCACCCCGCCCATGGCCGGTGACACGACCACCTGGATCGCGGCGCGAAGATCGTTCGGGAGCTTGGCGGCGAGCGCTTTTGCCAGTCGGGCGGCGCGGCTGGCGTCCATCAGGACCCTTGCGCATTGCAGATAGCGCGCGCTGCGCAGCCCCGACGAGAGGATGAAATGACCTTCGAGCAAGGCCTCGGCCGCGCGGAATTCAGCCAAAATCTCGTCGTCGGTCATGCCTCGCCCTCGCGCGTCGGAGAGGGGCAGATAGGCGTCGGGGGGGCGCCTCGCAACCGTCTCGAAATTGGGCTGACGCGGCGCTTGAGGGAGTGGCATGTCCGCCCTATAAGGCCGCCACTTTCGTGACCGCCGAGCGTGGCGGTGCGCAACCCACGCCGATAAGGGTCGGATGACGATGAAATTGATGGGATGGGTGATTGCCCTAACGGCAATCGGACTGACGCCAGCGACGGCCGGGGCCCAGACGCCGAGCGCCGCCGCGCCTC
This sequence comes from uncultured Sphingomicrobium sp., assembly GCA_964235815.1. GTDB lineage: Bacteria > Pseudomonadota > Alphaproteobacteria > Sphingomonadales > Sphingomonadaceae > Sphingomicrobium. Next base: position 1,787 of record CAXSCF010000079.1, on the reverse strand, counting down.
GGGCCGATGCGACTCCGACCGCGGCGACGCCGGCCAATCCGGCCGCACCCGGCGCTCCGCGCGTAGCGCCCGCGGTGCCAGGGGGCGCGACCGCCGCTCCGGTGGCGGCGCCGCTCGCCCCGGCGATCCAGTTCAGCGCGCCCACGCCGGGGATCGGCATTCCCGACGGCCGCAAGGGCATCCAGGACCAGGTGACCGAGATCGGGCGCGGCGCCGCCGCGTTCCATAATGGCCCGCTGCTGATCATGTGCGCCGCGATCAGCCTGTTCGTGCTGCTCCTGCTCGGCTTCACCATGGTCAAGTTCCGCCGCAGCGCCAACCCGATCCCGTCGCGGACCAGCCACAACACCTTTATCGAGGTCATCTGGACCGTCGTCCCGGTGCTGATCCTGGTCGCCATCGCGATCCCCTCGATCCGCCTGATCAGCAAGCAGTACAGCCCGCCGCCGGCCGACGTGACGATCAAGGTCATCGGCAACCAATGGTATTGGACCTATCAATATCCCGATAATGGCGGGATCGAGATCGTCTCCAACATGCTCAAGGAAAAGGGCGACGTGACCGGCGCGGCGCGCTTCCGCACCGACGCCGACGGGCCGCCCTTGCTCGCCGCCGACGAACGGCTGGTCATCCCCGCCAACAAGGTGGTCAAGTTCATCATCACGTCCGCAGATGTTATTCACAGCTTCGCGGTCCCAGCGTTCTGGACCAAGATGGACGCCACCCCGGGCCGGCTCAACGAGACGTGGGTCAAGGTCGACCGCCCGGGGGTCTATTTCGGCCAGTGCAGCGAATTGTGCGGCGCGCGCCACGGATTCATGCCGATCGCGGTCGAGGTCGTTCCCGAGCCCGTGTTCAACGCCTGGCTGGCGTCGAAGGGCGGCACCCCCAAGGGCGTCAAGCCAAGCACCGAGGCCATTCCGGTCAACGCCGCTTTGGCGACCCCGTCGGCAGCAGCGACCGCGGGTTCCCCCGGCGCCGACCGCGCGGCGATCGCGCAGCCGGCGACCAACCAGGCCGCCACGGCCCAGAATTGATTTAGCGGAAACGAGAAGAAGACATGAGCACCATCCCCGCCGACGCGCATCTGCTGAAAGCCCATGAGGCGCACGACGCGCACCATGACGCCGATCACAAGCCGGCTTTCTTCACCCGCTGGTTCCTGTCGACCAACCACAAGGACATCGGCACGCTATATCTAATCTTCGCGATCATCGCGGGGATCATCGGAGGGGCGATTTCAGGGGTGATGCGCGCCGAACTGGCGCATCCGGGAATCCAGATTCTGACCCAGGCATGGCCGCTCGGCGCCGGCGCCGGGGCCAACTTCGACGAAGCGCTCCATCACTGGAACGTGCTGATCACCGCCCACGGGCTGATCATGGTGTTCTTCATGGTCATGCCGGCGATGATCGGCGGGTTCGGCAACTGGTTCGTCCCGATCATGATCGGCGCCCCCGACATGGCCTTCCCGCGGATGAACAACATCAGCTTCTGGCTGCTCGTCCCGGCCTTCATGCTGCTGCTCGGCTCGGCCTTCGTCAGCGGCGGCACCGGATTGGGCGCGGGCACCGGCTGGACGGTTTACGCCCCGCTCTCGACCTCGGGCTCGGCCGGGCCCGCGGTCGACATGGCGATCTTTTCGCTCCATCTCGCGGGCGCGTCGTCGATCCTCGGCGCGATCAACTTCATCACCACGATCTTCAACATGCGCGCGCCGGGGATGTCGCTCCACAAGATGCCGCTGTTCGTGTGGTCGATCCTGGTCACCGTGTTCCTGCTGCTGC
>CAXSCF010000078.1:0-9519 GCA_964235815.1 uncultured Sphingomicrobium sp. | reverse complement strand
TGGCGACGATCGCGACCCCGATCACTGTCGTCTATCCGTGGAGCGACGGGGCGTTCGGCAAGGATCGCACGGCAGCTTTCTATCGCAGCCAATTTGCCGCCGCGCCGCACGTCGATTTGGTCGCCATCGGGGACTCGGGCCACTTCGTCATGCTCGATCAACCCGAGCGCTTCGCCGCAGCGCTCGACGCCTTCGTCGGCTAGCCCGCGGGGGATATGGGAACGCACACGAACGGCGCGGGTTCTTGGCTCGATTGCCGGGTCGTTCCGGCGCGTGAACAGGGGAATGTTACATGATCGACCGCAGCGCAATCCGCGAGCATATGAACGTCATCGATTCCGCCGGGACGCGCGTCGGAATCGTCGATCAAGTCGAGGGGCAGCGGATCAAGCTCGTCAAGAATCCAGCGCGCGACGGCGAGCATCATCATGTCGAACTGGCGGACGTCGCGCGGGTCGACGAGCATGTCCATCTGTCGAAGTCGGGTGCCGCGCTCGGGCTGGCGCTGGGCGGTGCGGCGGCGACCGGTGCGGGCGGGGCGAGCGGGACGGGCGGGACGGGAGCCGCCTCGCGCGCTGCCGACCCGCTTGATCGACACCACCACGCCGGTGCCGATAGCCGTGCGCCGCACCGCGGCAGGATGCTGTGGTTGGTGCTTGGCGGGCTGGCGCTACTGGCGCTGATCATCGCCGTGAGCCAGTGCCACCGGGACGATGACGGTCGAGTGCGGACCGACGACAAGGCGATTGCGTCGATCGTCACGCCGCGCGTCGCCGGAGCCCCGCTGACCCCCGGCACGCTGGCCTATGACCTCGAGCGGTTCATGGGCAGCAAGGACGGCCTGCCGCGCACCTTTACCTTCGACGGAGTCAATTTCGACAGCGGCACCGCCAATCTGCGCAGCGCCGACAACGGCGATCTCGACGACATCGCCCGTGTGCTGGCGGCTTATCCCGACTCGCGCGCCGCGATCGTCGGCTATGCCGATGCCGAGGGCAATAGCGCCTTCAACCGCGACCTTGGCGCCAACCGCGCCAAGGCGGTGGTCGCGGCGCTTGCGTCGCGCGGGGTGCCGGCCAAGCGGCTCGAGGGTCGCACCGGCCGGGAGACCGCGCCCGCCGCGACCAACGCCACGCCGACCGGGCGCTTCGAAAATCGACGCACCGAATTGGTGATCCTCAAGCGCTGACCTGCTAGGCGGGCGCGATGACCCTCGCGCCCGCCGCACAAGTCGCGCTGTCGTGCCTCGTCGTCGATGGGCGGAGCATCGCGCTGCGCCATCGCCGTGGCGCCACGGCCCGGCCGACGATCGTCTTCCTGCCCGGTTACGCCTCGGACATGGAAGGGCAGAAAGCAGTCGCGATCGATCGCTTCTGCGCGCGCCGCGGGCTCGGCTGCCTGCGGTTCGATTATTCGGGCACGGGGTCCTCGCCGGGTGACTTTGCCGAGGGAACGCTCGATCGCTGGCATGGCGACGTTCTCGGCGCGATCGATCATCTCGCGCCCGACGTTCGGATGATCCTCGCCGGATCGTCGATGGGCGGGTGGCTTGCCTTTCACGTCGCGCTGCGCCGAGTGGGGCGCATCGCCGCCATCCTCGGAATTTCCGCGGCGCCCGACTTTACCGACTGGGGCTTTTCGGCAAAGGACAAGACGCTGATCGAACAGGAGGGGAAGCTCGAGCGCGTCAATGGCTACGCGCCGGAGCCATCGATCACGCACCGCGCCTTTTGGCGATCGGGCGCAGCGCATCGGTTGCTCGATGCCCCGATCGCACTCGATATTCCGGTCCGCTTGGTCCATGGCGACTGTGATGAGGAGGTGCCGGTGCGCGTGCCGATCGAGCTGATGGCCAAGCTTCGTTCATCCGATGTCCAGCTGCGCCTGATCAAGGGGGGCGCTCACCGCCTGAGCGAGCCGCACGAGATCGAGGCGATCCTCGACGAGTTGCAAGGCCTTGTGGAGCAGATCGAACGATGATTTTGGCTCTGATTTCGGCCTTGACGCTGGCCGCCGCCAGCCTTGGTCCGGCCTGTCCCGCGACGATGGATAGCGCGGCCTATCTGTGCCGCGCGATCGCCGCCGCCGATGCAAGCGACTTCGCCGTCGCCGGGGAAGCCTTCGACCAGGCCGCGGCATCGTCGCCGCAAGGCAATCCGCGCACCCAGCGACTGCTCGCGGCGGCGGGCAATGCGTGGATTGCCGCGGGGCAGCCGGGCAAGGCGGCGCTGTCGCTCGACCGCGCGCTCGCGGGCAATGGCCTGCTTGCCGATCAGCGCGGACTGGCGCTGCTCGACCGGGCGCGGGCGGCCGAAGCGCAAGGCGACCTGAAAACCGCGCGGCGCTTCGCCAATCTTGCGCAGGAGAGCGCCAGCGAAGACCCCTTCACTTGGTATTTTTCGGCCGCTTTGGCGTTGCGGGAGAGTGATCTTGCGACCGCGCGGCGGTCGATCAACCGCGCGCTCGGCCTCGCCAAGGACGACCCCGACATCCTGTTCGAGGCAGGCCATGTCGCTGCCGCCGAAGGCGACCAGGCGCAAGCGCGGCTTTATTGGCAACGGGCCGCGACGGCCGATCCCGGTGGCACGATCGGCGCGGCGGCGAGCCATGCGCTCGGGCTCAGTGACGCGCCGATCAAGGTTGCGCCGCCCCGCACCGGCCCATTGCCGGCCGGGCCCGTCAAGGATCGCAAATGACCCAATTTCTCCATTCGATGTTGCGCGTCTCCGACCCGGCGGCAACGCTCGCTTTCTTCAAGCTGATCGGGCTCGACGAGCGTCGCCGCCGCGACGTGCCGCAGGGCAAGTTCACCTTGATCTTCCTTGGCGCCGGCGATGACGCGGCCGAAGTCGAGCTGACCCACAATTGGGGTGAGGACGGCTATGGTGGCGGCCGCAATTTCGGGCATTTGGCGTTCGCGGTCGACGATATTTATGCGACCTGCCAGGCGCTCGCCGACGCCGGGGTGACGATCAACCGCCCGCCGCGCGATGGTCATATGGCGTTTGTCCGATCGCCCGACGGGATTTCGGTCGAGTTGCTTCAACGCGGGGGCGCGATTCCCCCCGCGGAGCCGTGGCAGTCGATGCCCAACAGCGGCGAATGGTGATGGCGGCCATGTCCCCGATCGAGATCGTCGCGGTCCCCGCCTTCGCCGACAATTATCTGTGGCTGGTCCACGATCCCGCCAGCGGAGAAACCGCGGTGGTCGACCCGGGCGACGCCGTCCCCGTGCTGGCCGAGGCCGAGCGCCGCGGCTGGACGATCAACCAGATTTGGAACACCCACTGGCACCCCGATCACACCGCCGGCAATGCCGCAGTGGTTGCCGCGACTGGCGCCAAAGTGTCGGCCCCGGCGCGCGAGGCGAAGCGCATCGGTGGGGTCGATGTCATGCTCCGCGATGGCGAGACTGTCGGGCTTGGCGCGCATGTCGGCGAGGTTTGGGACGTCCCCGGCCACACGCTGGGCCACATTGCCTACGTGTTTCGCAATGCCGACCTCGCGTTCGTCGGCGACACCATGTTTGCAATGGGCTGCGGCCGATTGTTCGAAGGGACGCCCGAACAGATGTTTGCCTCGCTCCGGCGAATTGGGCAATTGCCCGCAGCGACCGCTGTATATTGCGCGCATGAATATACGCTCGGCAATGCACAATTTGCCGCCGCTGTAGAGCCCGACAATAAAGCGATTGCCGATCGTCTGTCCGCGGTTCGGGCCCTGCGCGAGCGTAACCAGCCGACCGTTCCGACGACGATTGCCGCCGAGTTGGCCACCAACCCGTTCCTGCGCGCCGCCGATGCCGTGCGCTTCGCCGAATTGCGGGCATCGAAGGATCGCTTTTAGCCAAACCTGCGCGTCATGCGTTACAGTGGCGTATCGAGTGCTTAAAGGAAGTCCCATGTCCCGATTGATGATCCTTGCCGCAGCAACCACCGCCCTCGTCGGATGCTCTTATGGCTATGACCAGCCGATGGCACAGCGATCGGCGATGAAGTTCGATGCCGAACTGGCCGGGCTGGTCCCCGGACAGCCGCAAAACTGCCTCTCCAACGTGCGCACCAACAACATCGTCGCCGAGCGCGGCGGCACCTTGCTGTTTCGCGACGGCACCACGGTCTACGCGAATGAAACCGGTGGCGGGTGCGAGGGCCTGGTCAGCAATAATTACACCCTCGTCACCGAAAATTTCGGAAGCGCCTTGTGCCGCGGCTCGCTCGCCCGCGTGGTCGATCTGACGAGCAACGGGATCACGCGCGGGACGTGCGTGCTGGGCCAGTTCACTCCCTACCGCCGCCCCTGAGGCGCCGCCGATCCTAGCGTTTGTAAAGACCGTTCAGCCGCTCGCCATAGGCCGTGCCGATGACGTGGCGACGGATCTTGAGCGACGGTGTCAGCTGTTCGTTTTCGACCGTGAAGGGTGCCTCGGCGACGATCAGGCGCCGAACTTTTTCGATCACGCTGAGCTCGGCATTGACGCGATCGACCGCCTTGCCCAGGGCGCGTGATACCGCCGCCTGATCCCCATCGAGCTCGGCCACGAAGTCGGCCTCGGGGACGATCAACGCCACGAGGTGGGGACGGCGATCGCCATAGACCATCGCCTGCGCGATTTCGGGCTGGAGCGTAAGCATGCCCTCGACCCGTTGCGGCGAGACGTTGTCGCCCTTGTCGTTGACGATAAGGTCCTTCTTGCGGTCGGTGATCACGATCCGGCCCTGTTGATCGAGGTGGCCGACATCCCCCGTGGCGAGCCAGCCATCGACCAGTACGCGCGCGGTTTCCCCAGGATTGCGCCAATAACCGTGCATCACCTGCTCGCCGCGGATCATGATCTCGCCGTCATCGGCGATGCGCACTTCGCAATTGCGGAGCGGCGGCCCGACGCTGTCCATCTTGATCCCCGCGCTCGGCCGGTTGCAGCTGATCACCGGCCCCGCCTCGGTCTGGCCATAGCCTTGCAGCAGCGGCAATCCCATCGCCTGGAAGAACATGCCGACATCGGCATTGAGTGGCGCCCCGCCCGACACCATTGCCTTCATTCGCCCGCCGAATTTGGCGCGGACCTTGCGGCGCAGGGTGAGCGACAACAGCAGGTCCATCGGCGCGTCCCACGGCACCGACGTTCCGTCGCCGCGCTTGGCCTCGATCGACAGCGCGCGTCCCATCAGATATTTGGGCAGGCCGCCGTCCTGATCGATCGTCTTGAGGATCTTGGCGCGAAGCATTTCGAACAAGCGCGGCACGACGACCATGATCGTCGGGCGCACTTCTTCGATGTTGGCCGACAATTTTTCCAGGCTTTCGGCGTAGAATATCTGCCCGCCAAGCGCGATCGGGAAGTGCTGCCCGCCACTGTGCTCATAGGCGTGGCTGGCGGGGAGGAAGGACAGGAATACCTCCTTGTCCCAGCCGAAATCATTGGCGATGATGTCGATGCAGCCTTCGACATTCTGAAGCACCATGCCGTGATGCTGGCGCACCCCGCGCGGCGCCCCGCCGGTGCCGCTGGTGTAGATCAGGCAGGCGAGGTCGCGGCGCGTTACCGTGGCCATCCGCTTGGCGAGCCCCGGGACGTCGCTCGCGCCGCGCGTCAGGTCGCTCCACTGATGGAATTGGGCGACGTCTGGGGATTGTCCGGTGATGATGTCGTCAATCGAGATGATATGGTTGCAATCCGACGCGAACAGGACCGCGGGCATCAACGTTCGCGCCAGTTTCTGAGTCGACACGACGACCGCGGCGGCGCCGCTATTATTGAGGATATGTTGATGATCGCGCGCGGTGTTGGTGGTGTAGGTCGGAACGGTGACGCAGCCGGCGGCCATGATCGCGAGATCGGCGATCAGCCATTCGGGGCGGTTTTCGCTGACCAGCATGACCCGGTCGCCGGGGTTGAGGCCAAGGCCGCGCAAGCTTTCGGCCAGCGCCGCGACTTGTCGAGCCACTTCGCCATAAGTGATCGAGCGCCAGGCTCCGTCGCGCTTGGCCGATAGGAAGGGTTGTGACCCGCGTTCCCCCGCGCGGGCCAGAAACATGCTGACGAGATTAGGGAAATGTTCGAGTTGTTGCGACCGCGCCGCCATTCTATTCTCCGACGCTCGCGCCTTCGCTGCGCGGATCGGCGGCGCCGACCCAATGCCCCTTTCCCGCTCCGCCGGCGATCCATTCGACCGCATTGGCCTTGAACCCCGGTTCGCGCAGCTCGACCTTATGGCCCAGCGCAGCGAGCGCGGGGGCGAGCGCTTCATGCGCGCTTCGCCGTTCGAGATAGACCGTGTCGCCGGGCGAGAACAGCACCGGCAGCGCGATCGCCTGTTGTGCCGTCAAATGCCAGTCGATCACTCCGATGATCGCCTTCGCTACCTGAGCGATGATCGTCGCCCCGCCCGCCGCGCCGACCGCCAGCCGGACGTGGCCGTCGGGTCCGAACACGATCGTCGGCGCCATCGAGCTGCGCGGGCGCTTGCCGGCTTCGACGCGGTTGGCAACCGCGACGCCGTTCACCGCGGGAATGAAGTTGAAATCGGTCAGCTCATTGTTGAGATAATAGCCATTGACCATCAGCCCCGACCCGAACGGGCTTTCGATCGTCGAGGTCAGCGTCGCGACATTGCCCGCGCGGTCTGTGGCGACGAAGTGCGACGTGCCCTGTTCGGCGGGTTGCGGCGACAGCGCCATTTGCCGCGCGCCCGCGGGGAGGCCGGCAACGACCCTCGCCATCGTGCGACCGGGCGCGATCAAGGCCGATCGTCGGGCGAGATAGGCCGGGTCGGCAAGACCCGCGACCGGGACCGAGACGAAATCGGCGTCGCCCAGATAAAGATCGCGGTCGGCGTAAGCGAGGCGCATCGATTCGGCGATAAGGTGCCAGGATTCGGGCGCATCGGGGCCGAGCGCGGTGAGATCGAAGCGCTCGAGTTGCTTGAGCAAAGCGAAGACCGTCGTCGCGCCCGACGAAGGCGGGCCCATCCCGCAAATCCGATAGCCGCGATACGAGCCGCACACCGCGCCTCGCGGCTTGGCATCATAGGCCGCGATATCGCCCGTCGTCATCGCCGCCGGATTGCGCGGCGCGGCGCGAACCGTCGCCGCGATCGCCTGCGCATTGGGGCCGACGTAGAAACTGTCGGGGCCTTGGTCGGCGAGCGTCGTCAAAAAGGCCGCGAGGCGCGGGTTGCGCACCCGTGTCCCGACCGCGAGCGGCTCGCCGTCGGCGCCATAATAAAGCGCGCGAGCTTCGGCCGAGAGCGCCCCGGTTGCGCGATACGCATCGAAGCTGTGCCGCAGCCGCGGCGAAATGAAATAGCCGTCGCGGGCGAGCGCGATTGCCGGCCGAAACAGCGCCTTCCACGCCAGCTTGCCATGCGCGCGGTGGGCCAGCGCCATCAGCCGCACATTGCCCGGAATGCCGACACTCTTGCCGCCGGGAATCGCCTCGCCGATCGTCATCGGCTTGCCATCCTTGTAGAACCAGTCGGGGTTCGCCACCGCCGGCGCTTCCTCACGGCCGTCAAACGTATCGACCGCCCCGCGCGCATCGCTCGTGACGAGGAACCCGCCGCCGCCGATCCCCGAGCTTTCGGGTTCGACCACGGTCAGCGCCAGCAGCGTCGCGAGCGCGGCATCGGTTGCGCTGCCGCCGTGGCGGAGCATCGCCGCACCCGCAGCGGCGGCTCGCGGGTCGGCGGCGCTGACGACGCCCGGGGCGCTCGCGGAGGGAGAGGCGACCGTCGTGCAGGCGCTCAGCGCGACAGCGATGACGAGGCTGAGGAGGGGGGTTCGCATGGCCTCGGGCTAGCCGCTTCCCACCGCCTCGGCAATGCTCGACATACCGCTGCGGCGAAGGTTATCGGCAAGGCCGTCGGCGATCCGCCGCGCCAGTCCCGGACCGTGGTAGACCAGCGCGGTGTACAGCTGAATCAGGCTGGCCCCGGCGACGATCCGCTGCCACGCCTCATCGGCTGACGAAATCCCGCCCGCCGCGATCAATGGCAGGGCGCCACCACTGGCGCTGCGAAAGGTGCGCAAGGCGTCGAGCGCGAGCGGCCTGAGCGGCGCGCCCGACAATCCCCCCGCTTCGCCGGCGTGGAGCGACTTGAGCGCGGGACGCGACACGGTCGTATTGGCCACGATCAGGGCATCGATCCGCGCGTCGTTCGCGGCGCGGACGATCCGCTGATGATCGCCCGGTGCAAGATCGGGCGCGACCTTCAGGAAAACCGGCGGGCCACCGGCGCCACGTGCCTCGGCGACCGCGGCGAGCAATTCGATCAGTTCGCCGCCGGCCTGCAGATCGCGCAGGCCCGGGGTGTTGGGCGAGCTGACGTTGACGCTGAGATAATCCGCCACCGGCGCCATCCGCTTCACGCCCTCGACATAGTCGGCGATGCGGTTCTTACTGTCCTTGTTGGTGCCGATATTGACCCCGACGACACCGGATCGCCGGCGCGCCGAAAGCCGGACCAGCGCCTCGTCCTGGCCGCGATTGTTGAAGCCCATGCGGTTGATCACCGCTTGATCATCGACCAACCGGAACAAACGCGGGACCGGATTGCCGCGCTGCGGACGCGGGGTCAGCGTGCCGACCTCGACAAAACCGAAACCGCGCCCGAGCATTGCATCGGGTACCTCTGCGTCCTTGTCATAGCCCGCGGCGAGCCCGACCGGCGAAGGGAAGTGAAGGCCAGCGACGGTCGAGCCGAGCGATTCGGTAAAGGCTGACGGCGAACGACGCGGCAACAGGCCAAGCGCGTCGATCGACAGCCGATGCGCTCGTTCGGCGTCGAGCGCGAAGATGGCGGGGCGGAGGAACCTGTAGAGCGACACGGTCGCCCCTCTGTCATTGCCGGCGGAGCGAAGCAATGACGGTTGATTCTCATGCGCCTCTGCCCTAAATCGGACGGGAAAGCTCCGATTTAGACATGCGCCTTACCCACCTTGCCGATTATGCGGTCGTGATGATGACCGCCGCCGCCCGCCGCGAACAGCTTGGCGGGGGCGCGGTCGCGCGCTTGTCCGCGGCCGAATTATCGGCGGAGACCGGGGTGCCTTTGCCCACCGCGCAAAAATTGATGGGCAAGCTTGCGGGCGCCGGACTGCTGACCAGCGTGCGCGGCTTTGGCGGCGGTTTCACGCTGGCGCGTGCCATCACCGAGATCAGCCTGGCCGACATCGTCGAGGCGGTCGAAGGACCGATCGCGATGACCCAGTGCGCCGGATCGGACGAGGCCAGCGACTGCGCGCTCGACGCGCATTGCCGCGTCAAGCCGCACATGGGGCTGGTCGGGGCCAAGGTCCGCGGCGCGCTCGGCGCGGTCTCACTTCAGGAACTTGCCCAATGACCGACGATGTCACCGACGCCCCCAACGCCGAATTCCGCGAGGCGATCGCCAAGGATTATGAGTGGGGCTTCAGCTCGGACATCGAGACGGACTTCGCCCCCAAGGGGCTGTCCGAAGACACGGTGCGCTTCATCTCGGCCAAGAAGAACGAGCCGCAGTGGATGCTCGACTGGCG
>CAXSCF010000077.1:0-9574 GCA_964235815.1 uncultured Sphingomicrobium sp. | reverse complement strand
GGGCCGACGGCGTTGAGGCGTTGGTCGATCTTGGTCTTGTTGTAATTATAGGCCGCGGTCAGCGTCCAATTGCCAAAATTGCCGGCGCGCCAGCGATAGCTGCCGACGACGTCGATGCCCCGCGTCGTAGTGTCGAGCCCGTTGATGAAGAAGCGCCCCGCCGCGACCTGCGGGAAGCCGAGGTTGGCGAGCAGCGTCGTGACCTGCGCCTGGACCCCCGCCGTATTGCCCGTGCCGCCGTTGCCGAGTGTTTCGGTCAGGACGATGCGGTCCTTGATCTTGATGCTGTAGGCGTCGGCGGTAAAGGTCAGGCCGCGCAAGGGGTTGGCGGTCGCGCCGATGCTCAGGTTGAGCGACTTTTCGGGCTTGAGGTCACGCGCGCCGAGTGCCCGCGCCGGCCGGCGAACTCACCGCCAGCGTGGCGATATCGACCGGGACGCCGTTGATGAAGTTGGTCGAGGTGGTGGTGAAGAACTGCTGCTGGAGCGACGGCGCGCGGAACCCGTTCGAGATCGACCCGCGCACGGCATAACCCTCGATCGGCTCGAACCGCGCGGCGAACTTGCCGTTGACGGTCGATCCGAAATCGGAGAAATGCTCGTAGCGTCCGGCCAGCGTCATCGTCAGCCCGTCGACCGGATCGGCGTCGAGCTCGACATAGCCGGCATAGCTGTGGCGATTGACATCGGTCGCGCTGCTCGCCGGAATTCCGGGAAAGCCCTGCGCCCCCGCTCCCGCCGCGCGGCCCGGGAAGCTGCACAGCGAAGTGGTGGCATTGAACACGCCTTGCTGCGTCGTGCAATTGGCCGCCGTGGTGGTGATCGCGGGGCGGAACAAGGGCCCGATCGCATAGGATTGCAGATCGCCCGGACGGATATGGAAATCCTCGCGGCGATATTCGGCGCCGACCGCGACCGACAAGGGCTTGGCGAAGCCGACCGCATAATCGTGGGTAAGATCGAGGTTGGCGATCGTCTGGCCATAACGCAGCGCGCCGGCGTCGAACGAATTCTGGCTGGCGGGGCCGAACGAGGTGTTGAGGCTGTCGTTGATTTCATAAGCGAAGCTGTTGTGGCCGCGTCCGATCGACAGATCGGTCTTCCACCCGCCGAATGCCCCGCGCACTCCGACCGTGCCGGCATAATCGCGCAGCTTGGTATCGATCAGCGGCAGGAAGCCATCGGGGGTCAGCCCGACGAAGTTGGCGTTGCTTAGCGGGGTGTTGGGCGCGAGGACCGAGAAATCGCGGTTGGCCGAATTGCTTTGCTGGCGGAAGTTGGCGGCGCTTTCCGAATTGCGGTGGCCGTAGGAGCCAAAGCCATAAAGCTCCCAACCGCCGTCAAACTCATACCCGGTGTTGACGAACAGGTTGAAATCCTTGGTCTTGGGATCGCCGAAGCGGAAGTTGAGCCGGTCGAAGCTCGCCTCGCGCGGGTCGAAGGTCGTCGTCGACGGGCGGATATAATTGGGCCGGATGTCGAACGCCTGGCGATTGGTCGCCTTGCGATCGCGATATTCGCCGGTCAGGTTGACATAGCCGCGCTCCCCGATCGGCAGGCCGACGTTGATCCCGGTGGTCAGCTGCGCCCCGTCGCGGACCTTGCGGTCGCCATCATTGTTGGCGAGCAGATAGCGCGTGTCGGTGGGATCGAGCTGGGGCTGGCCCGCCGCGTTGAGCTGAAGCCCCGTGAAGTCGGCGACATTGTCGAGGGTCGAGACATATTTGCCGTAGGTCACGCTCGCGCGGCCGCCATGGTTGGCGCGCTTGAGCTGGATGTTGATGACCCCCGCAATGGCGTCCGATCCATATTGCGAGGAGGCGCCGTCGCGCAGCACTTCGATGCGGCTGATCGCAAGGCCGGGGACGAGGTTCAAGTCGACCGCCGCGCTGCCGCGCCCGACGGTGCCGTTGACGTTGAGCAACGCCGAGACGTGGCGGCGCTTGCCATTGATCAGCACCAATGTCTGGTCGGGACTGAGCCCGCGCAGCGTCGCCGGGCGAAGCGCATCCGACCCGTCGGCGATCGCCGGCTGGGGGAAATTGAACGACGGCACCAGTTGATTGAGGATCTTGTTGGTCTCGGTCGCGCCGGTGTTGGTGATCGCCTCGCTGCTGATCACATCGATCGGGACCGCCGAATCGGCCACGGTTCGGTCGGTGCGGCGGGTGCCGGTGACGATGATCGTGCTGGCGGGGTCGAGGTCGGCCTGGTCGGTGACGGGCTGTCCCGTCGTTGCGGTTTGCTGCGCCGCGGCGGGTGCCGCCAGCGCCAGTGCCGAAATACCCGTCAACAAGAACGATCGCGCTGCATAAGCCATGATGAACCCCTCGAAACCGTGGGCCGCGCATCATCGCGATGCATCGCCCCGCCCCGTTCGGGAAGGTGACGCATATCCGCGCGCTGGCAATGGCCTTTATGATTCGGTTGCAATACGGAACGCAGCTGTAGCGCGGATGCAACAATGGTGGCGCCCGGTTCGGCGGTTGACAGAATCGGGTCCACGCCATAGGCGAGCCGCTTCCCGCGCGACGGCTGTGCCGCGCAGAGCCGGTTGGCGCGCGGTCAAATTTTACGGAAGAGATCAACCCATGTTCGCAATCGTGCGCACGGGCGGCAAGCAGTATCGCGTTGCCCCCGGAGACAAGATCGTCGTCGAGAAGCTGGCCGGTGAGACCGGCGACAGCATCGACCTCACCGACATCCTGCTGGCGGGCGAAGGCGCCAATTTGATGGCGACCGCCGGCCTCATCGTCGGGGCCGAGATCGTCGCTCAGGCCAAGGCCGACAAGGTCACCGTCTTCAAGAAGCGCCGACGCCACAATTATCGCCGCAAGGCGGGCCATCGCCAACAGCTGACGATCCTCAAGATCCTCTCGATCGGTGACCAGAAGGCCGAGAAGAAGCCTGCCGCCGCCAAGCCCGCCAAGGCCGAAACCGCCGCGCAGCCCGCCGCGACCGCGCCGGCGCCTGCCCCGGCCGAAAAGCCGGCCAAGGTCGCCAAGCCGGCCAAGGCCAGCGAATCGTCGACAACCGATGCTGCACCTGCTAAGGCGGCGACCAAGAAGGCTGCTCCGAAAGCGGCCGCTAGCACCGAGAAGAAGTAGACATGGCACATAAGAAAGCAGGCGGCTCCTCGCGCAACGGTCGCGATTCGGAAGCCAAGCGTCTCGGCGTCAAGAAGTTCGGTGGCGAAGCCGTCATCGCCGGCAACATCATCATCCGTCAGCGCGGTACCCGGGTCTATCCGGGCGCCGGCGTCGGCCTGGGCAAGGATCACACGCTCTTTGCGCTGACCGACGGTCGCGTGGCGTTTCGTGGCGGCCGCCAAGGCCGCAAATTCGTCCACGTCGAGGCAGCGATGCCAGAGGCGGCGGAATAATCGGGATCGGTCGCTAAAGGACTGCTCCCACAAGGGGGCAGCCCGGACGGTCCACAGGATCGAAAAGGGAGAAGGGGCAGCCCCCTTCTCCCTTTTTTTGTGCCAGTCGCGTCGCACCAGCGTCACCGGACCGTCCTTTTCTTCTCCCTGAACTGCAACCGAGGCGCCCTAACCGGCGTCGGGAGGAGAAAAGCAATGTTCGCCCGTACCGACCGATTGTTATTGCGTCCCGGCTGGGCCGAGGATGCCCCGGCACTGGCCGCGGCGATCGCCGACGAGGCGATCGTGCGCAACCTCGCCACTGCGCCGTGGCCCTATGGCGAAGCCGAGGCACAGGTGTTCCTCGCCGCGCCGCGCGATCCCGTCCTGCCGAGCTTCCTGATCACCCAGCGCACCTTTGGCGCGCCGCGCTTGATCGGGGCGTGCGGGTTCGGGCGGCGGCCGTCGGGGGCGATCGAGCTCGGCTACTGGATCGCGCGCCAGCATTGGAACCAGGGGTTCGCGACCGAGGCCGGGCACGCGCTGGTGGCGATCGCGCGGACCTTGCGGCTGAGCCAGCTCGAGGCGGCGCACTTCGTCGACAACCCCGCCTCGGGGCGCGTGCTCGAGAAATTGGGCTTTGTCGCGACCGGGCTGGCGGCCGAGCGCCACAGCTGCGCGCGCGGCGGCCAGGCGATGACGCGGCTGTTCCGACTGGTCCTCGCCGACGCCGCCGAATCGCTGGCGGCGTAGGCAAAGGCCCTCTCCCGCTGGGAGAGGGTTGGGTGAGGGTGACGGGTGCTGTGGATCGGGAATTCGGTCACCCTCACCCCGACCCTCTCCCAAGGGGAGAGGGGGAAGAGGCGCGCGCCCCTTTACGCCGCGCTGCGCACTTTCCGCGTCGGCTCCGCCGCGGCGAACTGTCCGCTCGTCTCGTAATTGGCGATCAGCGCGCGATCGTCCTCGTTCCACGGGTGGAAACGGGGCAGGAAGAAACTCACCCAGGCGGCAAAAATCTTGCGGAACATCCCCGGGTCGATCCACGCATACCACAAGGTCCCGACGATCGCTTTGGGCCCCGTGATCCCGTCCTGGCGGAGCAGCTCGAGCGCCCCCGCAGTGCGGTCGACGATGAAATTGCGCGTCACGAACAGCATCACCTTGGCCTTGACCTTCCACCGCTTGGTCCGCGGCCAGGCGCGCGTGGCGTGGAGCCAGGTGTCGTAAGCGACCCCCTTATGCTCGATCTCCTCGGCGGCGTGCCACCGCCACAGCGCCGCAGTGGCGGGATCTGCCCCCGCGAGATGGCGCGGATCGGCCAGCAACTGGTGCGCCAAGATGGCGGTGAAATGTTCGAGCGCCATGGTCGCGGCAAGGCTCGCGATCGGCGGCCGCGTCTTGGTCAGCTCGAGCCGCTCGTGGACCTTGGCCTCGAGCGCCGACAGGTCATAGCCGGCATCGGCGGCGCGGCGGTTGAAGGCGAGATGCTCGCGGCTGTGGATCACTTCCTGCGTGGTAAAGGCCTTGATCTCGCCCGCCAGCCGCGGTTCGACCCCGTCGCGATGCTGGCGCACGCTGTCGACGAAGAACGCCTCGCCCTCGGGAAAGGTCGCCGACAGCGCATTGTACAGCGCGCTGGCATAGGGATTGCCGCCGTGCCACCAGCGCGGGGTCGCCTCGTCGCGGCCAAAGCGGCGGTCGCGCGGGGTGATCGCAAGGTGGGCGGGGGTCACGCGCGAACGGGGCATGCTTGCGGCGGTCATCGTTTCGCTCCACACTTGGTCGATCCCTTTATCGGTTTAACTGACATAAATGTCAATAAGCGTGCAGATTCGGAAACGGCTGTCCCCCGACGAAAGCCGCGCCGCGGCGGTCGCGGCGGCGCGCGACCTGCTGACCAGCGAAGGCGTGGCGGCGGTCACGCTCAAGGCGGTGGCGGGCCGGATCGGGCGCACCCATGCCAATCTGCTGCATCATTTCGGATCGGTCGCGGGGCTTCATCGCGCGCTGGCGGCGGACATCGCCGTCGCGGTAGCGGGATCGATCACCGGCACGATCGGGCGGATGCTGCGCGGCGAGGCGCGGCTGCGCGACGTCGTCGAGGGGATGTTCGACGCCTTTATCGAGCAAGGCGCGGGGGAGCTCATCGCGTGGGTCGTGCTGACCCGCCAGCGCGAGGCGCTCGAGCCGATCGTCGACGGAATTGCGCAGGTCATCCGCGACATCAGCGACCCCGGCGAACAGCGTCCGCTCGACCAGGCCACGCTCGGGCTGGTCCTGCTCGCGATCGGCGACAGCCTGGCCGGGAGCGAAGTGGCGCGCGCCTGCGGCCTGCCGCGCTCGGCGGCGCGCGACATCGCCGTTCGTCAGGTGATCGCCGTGCTGGCCGGGCGGATCAAGGCCGGATCGAGCGCCCCGGCGCCGGCGCGGATTGTGGCCGTTTAGCCGCACTGATCCAAATTGCCCGCCCGTTGGGCGAATATCGGCTTGCGTTGCGCCGCGCGACCCCGACATTCACGCCACGGTCAGGTGGTTTTGCCCATCCCGGCCGGCACGACCCGATAAAGTGGAAAGTCTTGACCATGCTGCGTAAATTGCTCCTCGCCTCGTTGTTCGTCGCGCCCGTGCCGGCGGCGGCGCAGGTGTCGGCGATTTCGCCCGGCTATGTCGCGCCCGCTTTGCCCGCCGCTTTGTCGCCCGATGCCGCGCTCGGCCGTTTCTATGCGACCCGCCGCGCGCCCTTGTGGTTCCAGGGCAGCAGCCTGTCCCCCGCCGGGCGGATCGTGCTCGACCGGCTGCGCACCGCCGATGCCGAAGGCTTTGCCAATGGCCCCGCGCTGGCGGCACGGATCGACGCCGCGCTGGCCGCCCCCTCGCCGACGATGATCGAGGCCGACCGCATGCTGTCGAGCGGCTGGATCGGCTTGGTCCAGACCTTGAAGGGCCCGATCGAGGGCGTGCGTTACTTCAACCCCGTGACCCAGCCACAGCGCGAACTCGCCGACCGCACGCTGTTCGTCGCCGCCCAGGCGCCCGACCTTTCGGCGCATGTCGCCGCGACGCTGCGCAAGTCGCGCTTCTACGAGGATTTGCGCACTGCGATGATGGCCGACGCCACCGCCAATGGCGGGCGCATCGATCCGCGCCTCGCCGCCAATCTGCGCCGCGCGCGCGTCCTGCCGGCATCGGGCCGCTATCTGTTCGTCAATCCGGCGATGGCGCAATTGTCGCTGGTCGAAAATGGCGAGGTTCGCGATCACATCGCGGTCGTCGTCGGCAAGCCGCTGACCCCGACCTACGCCATGGCCAGCCAGGTTCATTTCGCCATCCTCAACCCCTATTGGAACGTGGCCGAGGACCTGGTCCGCAAGATCGTCGCCCCGCACGTCGTGGCGCAAGGGCTCGGCTACCTCAAGAACGCGCATTATGAGGCTGTCGACCGCTATGGCGAAGGCGCCACGGTGATCGACCCCGCGACGATCGACTGGAAGGCCGTCCTCGACGGGTCGAAGGAGGTCAAGATGCGCCAGAAGCCGGGGCTGACCAATTCGATGGGCAAGGTCAAATTCCCCTTCACCAACGATTTCGGCATCTTTCTCCACGACACTGCCAACAAGCCGCAGTTCGCCTTGCCCGCGCGCGCCAACAGCAATGGCTGCATCCGCCTGTCCGACGCGTCGAAGGTTGCCGGCTGGCTGTTCGGCGCACAGCCTGTTCCCGTGGCGACGGGCGCGATCCCCGACCAGGCGGTGCGCCTGCCCGAACCGATCCCGATCTACGTCGCCTACCTCACCGCCGCGCCGACCGGGCGCGGGGTCGACTATGCCAAGGACGTCTATTCGCTCGACCCCGTCGCCAGCGCCTCGGGCGGACTGTAACCCCCGCCCGACCCACCGCCCCACCGTCACAACCCCCGTTCCCCACGCAGGCGCGGTTCCTGTCCGGCGAAGCCGCACGGCGCTGGCGCGCGTCAGAGTTTACAAATCAGGCAAAAGCTAACGGCTGCTTTCGACCCATTGCGGACATTCGAATAGGAGCTATCATCCCTGTATGAAACGTCTGGTCGCCGTCATCTTGTTGTGGGCCAGCGCTGTCAGTTGCACTACCTATCCTCGCCCATCAGATGCTTCAGATCCACCGCCGGAGGTGAGTTTTGCCGTAGCTGGCACAGCGGTCATTGCTAATAAGGTGGTCATTACACAATTTGAGAGAACGACAAGCGCATCGATTCCCCGTGGCATTCGGTGGTCGCAAGTGTCGCACGAGGCTACTGTGAGAGTATGGTGCCGTGCTCAAAAGGACAGGAAATTGCTGGGCTGCAGTGTGCAAGATGCAGAGCCCCCGACGCTTGCGAATAGTAGGATCTTTCCAGAGCTCTTGCGGAAGCTGAGACTGACCCAAGCAGGCGCCGCTGCGATCGGCGATGCCCCACTCCAAGTCTATATCCTGATGAGGAATCCGCAGGGCACAAACAAGGACGAGTCCTTCTGCTTTGGTCCATGGTGTGGACGTGTCCGACTGCCGTCTCCGGTCGCTCCGGAACGGCGATAGGCGTCGGGTGGCGTTCGGCCCGACACACGCCCAACTGTTTGGTCGAGCGATTATGTGAGTTACATGCTAGGCAATACCAACGTCGGTAGGTCGGCTGAAATGGCGCTGTAGCCAGTTTGACAGGCGAATGTCCGCTTTCGACCCATTGCGGAGATTAGCCGCCATGCTAGCCTCGGCCGATGCACCCGTTTCCTTCAGCCGAAGATCTCCAGTGTTTCGTCGGCGATGCCATCGCGCAGGTGTTGCTGGACCCCCATTCGGTTCAGTTCGCCTTCGAGAGCTTGCGGCGCTTGGTCGCCGAACAGCAGATTCAACATGCCGAAGCAGACGGGACCGTCTGGGATTATGATTGTCGGGCAGCGGAGGGTCCGCCGCTTGTCCTGCAAAGGCTGCTTTATCGGCCCATTGTCGCAGTCGAGCGGGAAGACCTTTGTCTCACTTTCCGCTTTGATGACGGGGCCGCGCTCACTGTGCTGTCAGAATTGGGCCCATATGAAAGCGGTCACATCGAGACTCCTGAAAAGAGTTTCATGGTGTTTTGAAGAAA
Source organism: uncultured Sphingomicrobium sp. (assembly GCA_964235815.1). GTDB lineage: Bacteria > Pseudomonadota > Alphaproteobacteria > Sphingomonadales > Sphingomonadaceae > Sphingomicrobium. The sequence goes on along the minus strand of CAXSCF010000077.1, from coordinate 1,116 downwards.
TGTCGGCTTTCCACATGTTGCGACAATGCGCCCGCTACGGCTTCGTCCCCGGTGAAGGCGGCTCTGCAATGAAGGCCACTCGTTTGAAACCCGCGCGGTGCGCGATGAAAACAGCATATCCGAAGCATTTATAAGGGGTGGCAACATCGCCGTCGACCCGGGCGGCCCGATAGCGTGCAGCTTGCAGCTTGAGTATCGCCGTCAGAGCCGATTCATCGGCAGGGAGCGCGAAGCTCTGGCCGTCGACCGCAACCCGGCACGTTTGTGAAGGGTCGTATACAACCTTGATGATGGCCGACAACGAGGTTGAGGATCGGCGCTGACCATGCTGACAACCGCTCAAAGCGACCAAGAAGAATATCATACTGACGTGGAACGACGGCTTCATCAGGGCTTGAGTAGCGGACCACGACCGACCGTTCAACGACGGCACGCCACGCAAATTGCATACTTTACAAAGCAGCATTCGAGGCTTGTTTCGGGTTGGCGTTTGGTTTGATTTATTGGTGGAACAAACTGCGAGGGTTGGTAAACGTTTGGTTTCACCGTAACCATTTGGTTTACTGTTGCTTGGAAGGTTTGCATCCCGGCGCAAACCTGCTATGGGGTAGGTCTTCTTATTGGAGATTTTGCCATGGACCAAGGTATGCTCGGAAAGGTCGCCGCTCTTCGCGACGAGGCTTTCGCGACCTTCAGGGCACTAGATGACGCTGTCGCCACCCTCGGCGGCGAGCGCCGAGTCGCGCGCCCCAATCACAGTGCGGTTGCTGATGCCGTTATCGCCCGCCGCAAGGACAATGGCGGCATCATGGAGAGTATCCGGCGCGTCTCGCAGGCGGCAGCCGCCGAGATGATCTTGCGAGAACTGAACGTCCCGACCGCTGGCGCGGATCTAATGGAAGCACTGCCTTCAAAGGGCGTGACCATCGGCGGCGCCAACCCGATCGTGAACTTCACGTCGTCGATGTCTAAGTCGGGCAAATTCCGAAGCGTTCGTCGTGGCGGAAGTTACTTCTGGTGGTTCAAGGATGAAGTCTTGCCGCCGGGCTGGAATGACGAAGCGCCGAACCTACTGTCTAAGGAAGGGTTCGACGCCCCGTTCAATGGCAATCAGGA
>CAXSCF010000076.1:0-9575 GCA_964235815.1 uncultured Sphingomicrobium sp. | reverse complement strand
GGACCGCGCTCTACCTCAACCGTGTCGCCGACGTCGACGTGCTCGGCGTGACGCTATCCGAGGAACAGCTCAAGGTCGCCCGCCGCCGCGCCGAGGAAGCCGGGGTCGCCGACCGCGTGAAATTCGAGCTGATCGACTATCGCGCGCTCACCGGAACCTTCGACCGGATTGTCTCGATCGGCATGTTCGAACATGTCGGCGCGGCGCATTATAACGAATTCTTCGCCACTTGCCGCGACCTCCTCGCGCCCGACGGGGTCATGCTGCTCCACACCATCGGTCGCCTCGGCGCCGCGGCGATCAACCCCGACCCGTTTACCGACAAATATATCTTTCCCGGCTACCATCTGCCGTCGCTGTCGCAGATGACCGAAGCAAGCCAGAAGGCGCGGCTGATCGCCTCCGACGTCGAAACGCTGCGCCTCCATTATGCGTTCACATTGCGCGACTGGTACGCACGCACCCAGGCGGCTCGGGCGGAAATCATCGCGCTCTACGACGAGCGCTTCTACCGCTTGTGGCTCTTCTATCTCGCCGGCGGGGTGATGATGTTCGAGAGCGGCGGCGGCTGCAATTATCAAGTCCAGTACATCCGCGACCGCCACGCGCTGCCGATCACGCGCGATTACATGGCCAAAGCCGAAGAACGCTATCGGGCAAGTTAGGCGACGGGCACTCCGAACAGGTCATGCTCGTCGGCGTCCTCGATCAGGACGCGCGCGAAATCGCCCGCCGTCAGATGACCCGCGTCGCGCAGGAACACTTCGCCATCGATCTCGGGCGCATCGGCCTGCGACCGCCCCGTCGCGCCGCCATCGTCGGCGTCGACCGCGTCGATGATCACCGCGATCGTGCGCCCGACCTTGGCGGCGAGCTTCTCGGCCGAAATCCGCGCGGTCAGCTCCATCACCCGCGCATAGCGCTCTTCCTTGACCGCTTCGGGCACCGGGTCGGGCAACGCATTGGCCGCCGCGCCCTCGACCGGCTCGAAGCGGAACGCCCCGACGCGGTCGAGCCGCGCCTCGGCCAGCCAGTCGAGCAGATACTGGAAATCCTCCTCGGTCTCGCCGGGGAAGCCAACCACGAACGACGAGCGGATGGCGATATCGGGGCACATGGCGCGCCACTGGTGGATCCGTTCGAGCACCCGCGCCTCATTGGCCGGGCGCTTCATCGCCTTAAGGATCTTGGGGCTGGCATGCTGGAACGGGATGTCGAGATAGGGCGTGATCAGCCCCTCGGCCATCAGCGGGATGACGCGATCGACGTGGGGGTAAGGGTAGACATAATGCAGCCGAACCCACGGCGTCTCGCCCGCCGGCGTGCGCAGCTCGCCCAGCGCGCGCGCCAGCTCGGTCATGTGCGCGCGCAGCGGCTCGCTTTTCCACGGCCACGCCTGGTGCTTCAAATCTAGCCCATAGGCGCTGGTGTCCTGGCTGATCACCAGCAGTTCGCGAGTCCCCGAGGCGACCAGTTTCTCCGCCTCGCGCAGGATCGCGTCGGGCCGCCGGCTGACGAGGTCGCCGCGGATCGAGGGGATGATGCAGAACGCGCAACGATGGTTGCAGCCTTCGGAGATCTTGAGATAGCTGTAGTGGCGCGGGGTCAGCTTGACGTCGCGCCCGACGTCGGCCTGCGGGACGAGGTCGAGGTAGGCGCTCGGGGTCGGCGGGGCGGCGGCGTGGACCGCGGCGACGACGGCTTCATATTGCTGCGGCCCGGTGATCGCGAGGACCTGCGGGAACCGCGCGCGGATCACCTCGGCCTCATTGCCCATGCACCCGGTGACGACGACCCGCCCATTCTCGGCAATTGCCTCACCGATCGCCTCGAGGCTCTCCTCCTTGGCCGAATCGAGGAAGCCGCAGGTGTTGACCAGCACGACGTCGGCCCCGGCATAGTCGGGCGACATGTGATAGCCGTCCTGGCGCAGCTTGGTGAGGATGCGTTCGGAATCGACCAGCGCCTTGGGACAGCCAAGCGAAACCATGCCGACGCGCGGCGGGGAGGGGAGCAAAGTAGCCATGGGAAGCGCCGCCCTTAGCGCGGATGTGCGGCAAAAGCGAGGCGCGGGTGGGGGATTGGGTCGCCAGCGTGCCCATCAAGATTAGCAAGCGCTGATTGCAAAAAAAGGCGGACCACACGGCCCGCCTTTTCATTCATTCCAGTTTGCCGATCAAGCCGCTGCGGAGAGCATCTTCGCGGTCGTGTGGCGACGACGCATGCTTGCGCCCATCGCGCCAAACCCGATCAGCATCATCGCCCACGTCGCAGTCTCGGGAACCGCCGCGGTCACGGCGCCGAAATTGATGCTGCCAAACGATTGGCGCCGAAGCTGGGACCACCGGAAACCGAATAGCTCAAGCTCTGCGACAGGCGCATCGTGATTTGTGGTTCGAAGGTCTGGCCGTTGTAATAATTAAGGCCGCCGATTGCCGAGGTGAACACGCTGTCGGCGAGACGAAATTCGAACGTGGTCAGCCGTCGGTCGAACTGCTTGCCGTGCTGAACAGCGACGGATCGTTGCCTTGCACACAAACCGCTGTCCTACACGCCGCCGACCTGTCATCATCGTGTCGGCTCTTTGCGATTGTCGAACTTTCTGTCTCCGCGACGGCCCCCTCGATCCCCTCCCAAAAATGGTCATCCACCCGGCGACTTTAGGGAACGTAAGCGTCCTTGAGCGTGGGTGCGCGCCGCGCGCGCCATGCGCAAATCGGCGGGCGCTGGCGTCGCGCGCGTCACCCGGCTAAGGCGCGGCAGGTTTTTGACGGGACGATTGAGTCATGCGGATTACGGTGATCGGGACGGGGTATGTCGGGCTGGTGTCGGGGACGTGCCTCGCCGACTTCGGGCATACAGTCACCTGTGTCGACAAGGACCAGGGCAAGATCGATGCCTTGCTCAAGGGCAAGATGCCGATCTGGGAGCCCGGGCTCGACGCGCTGGTCGCGGCCAACGTCAAGCGCGGCCGTTTGTCGTTCACGACCGTGCTGGGCGATGCGCTGCAGGGCGCCGAGGCGGTGTTCATCGCCGTCGGCACGCCATCGCGGCGCGGCGATGGCCATGCCGATCTGAGCTTCGTCTTCGCCGCGGTCGAGGAACTCGCCAAGGCGCTCGATCATCCGGTGGTCGTGGTGACCAAATCGACCGTGCCGGTGGGCACGGGGGACAGGATCGCCGCCGCGCTCGCGGAGCATGGCGCCCCCGACGGCTGCTCGGTCGCGTCCAACCCCGAATTCCTCCGCGAAGGCGCGGCGATCGCCGATTTCAAGCATCCCGACCGCATCCTGGTCGGTGCCGAGGACGACCGCGCCCGCGCCGTGCTCGCCGAAATCTACCGCCCTTTGTTCCTCAACAAGGCGCCCTTGCTGTTCACCGGACGCCGCACCGCCGAACTGACCAAATATGCCGCCAACGCCTTCCTGGCGATGAAGATCAGCTTCATCAACGAGATCGCCGATCTGTGCGAAGCGGTCGGCGCCGACGTTCAGGATCTGGCGCGCGGGATCGGCCTCGACAATCGCATCGGCCCGAAGTTTCTCCATCCCGGCCCGGGCTATGGCGGCAGCTGCTTTCCGAAGGATACGCTGGCCTTGCTCCGCGCCGCCGAAGATGCCGGGGTCGAACAGCGGATCATCGCCACCGTGGTCGAGGTCAATGACGCGCGCAAGGCGGCGATGGTCGACCGCGTCGAACGCGCGCTCGGCGGCGACTTGGCGGGCAAGCGCGTCGGAATCCTCGGGCTGACCTTCAAGCCCAATACCGACGACATGCGCGATGCTCCCTCGATCCCGCTCATCAAGGGCCTCGTCGAGCGCGGCGCCGAGGTCGTGGCATTCGATCCCGTCGGGCGCGACCAGGCCGAGCCCTTGCTTCCCGCCATCGCTTTTGCCGACGCTCCGGGCGATGTCGCCGACCACGCCGACGCGGTGGTCGTCGTCACCGAATGGGATGAATTCCGCGGGTTGAGCCTGCGTGATCTTGCCCAGCGGATGCGGGGTAACGCCTTGCTGGACTTGCGCAATATCTATGACCCGTTAGACGCCGAACGCGCTGGATTGCGCCATTTTGGAATTGGTCGCCGTCACAGCGCATAGGCATTTTTGCTCACCAGCGTGACGCCGGTCGAGTGGCGCGCGCTGGAGTGAGCATGAAGCAAGCGGACAACATCGTGGTCGTCGGGCTGGGCTATGTCGGCCTGCCGCTCGCGGTGGCGCTGGCCGACCATGGTCGCGTGATCGGCTTCGACGTCGATCGGCAGCGGATAAACGAGTTGATCGGGGGGCATGACCGCACCCGCGAAGTCGCCCCCGACCGCCTCGGCGCGAGCAGCCTTGCGCTCACTGCCGACGCTGCCAAGTGTTTCGGCGCCGACGTCTACATCGTGACCGTCCCGACCCCGATCGATGCCGACAATCAGCCCGATTTGGCGCCGCTGATCAGCGCCTCGCGCGCGATCGCCCGATGGATCGATCCCGCTCGTCGCCCGACGATCGTGTTCGAAAGCACGGTCTATCCGGGAGTTACGGAGGATGTCTGCGGCCCCGAAATCGAGCGTGCGAGCGGGCTTCGGCGCGGAACCGACTTCCGCCTCGGCTACAGCCCCGAACGGATCAACCCCGGCGATCACGTCCACCGCGTCGAATCGATCGTCAAGGTCATCGCCGGCGAGGATGAGGAGGTAGTCGAGCAACTCGCCCGCCTGTACGGCGCAATGACCAGCGGCGGAGTGTTTCGCGCCGCTTCGATCAAGACCGCCGAAGCGGCCAAGGTCATCGAAAATGCCCAGCGCGACATCAACATCGCTTTCATGAACGAAGTCGCGCAAATCTTCGGGCGGATCGACCTCAGCATCTGGGACGTGCTCGCCGCGGCGCGGACCAAGTGGAATTTTCTGCCGTTCGAGCCGGGCCTCGTTGGCGGGCATTGCATCGGGGTCGATCCTTATTATCTCAGCCACCTCGCTCAGAAACTCGATCTCAACCCGCAAGTCGTACTGGCGGGACGCGCCACCAATGATGCGATGGGGACGTGGGTCGCAGATCGGCTTCATGACCGCCGCGGGGGCAGGCCGGGCCGCGCGTTGGTGATGGGGCTGACGTTCAAGGAAAACGTCCCCGACCTGCGCAACAGCCGCACGGCCGACATCGTTCGCCGGCTTGACGCGCTTGGCTATGACGTCACGCTCACCGACCCGATCGCCGACCCTGCCGAGGCGCAGCGCACTTATGGTCGGGCGCCGGTCGGGCTTGATGGTGCGGCCTTCGATCTTGTCATCGCCGCCGTGGCACACGACGAGTATCGCGCACTCGACGACAGGCGACTCTCCTCCCTTGTTGCGCCAGGGGGAACGCTGGCCGATCTGAAGGGAATCTGGCGAGATCGCAGGCTGGCGTCGGCCATCGATCGATGGGCGTTATGATCCTATTTCCGACGCCGGAGCCCACCACTGCCGATCAGGAAATCCGTTCGATCCGGTCGCGCCAGGCGCTTGTCACGCGCCAGCGTTTCGCGATTTTCGGAGCCATCCTCGTCGCTGCCTTCGTTCCATTTTTGATTCGGCTCCTGTTCCTTCCTGATCCCGACTTTTTCAACACGAGTGAGGTCAGCCTGATCGCCAACTTGCTGGCGATCGCGATCGCGACCTGGATCCGCTTGTCGATCGGAACTTTCCCCGGCACGCGGGCGGGGACGCTGGTCGCGCCGGCGATCGTCGCGGCGCATGGCATGGTGCTCGTGCTGCTGTTGATGATGCGACTGCCTTATGACCGGCTTGGCATCCTCATCGGCTTTCTTGCCCATCTGCTCTGGATCGTGGGCCTCTATCTGTCGGTTCATCGCCGGATCCGTCGTCGCTTTGCCGTCGTGCCGATCGGCAACGTCGATCATCTCGCCAAGATCGAGGGAGTGGACTGGAAAAGAATGCGGCATCCGCGCTTGGCCGAGACGACCGACTGCGACGCGGTCGTGGCCGACTTTTCGGCCGACCTTCCTGCAGATTGGGAAAGTTTTCTGGCCGACGCGGCGCTTGCCGGGCGAATGGTCTATCAAGTCAAGCAATTGTCCGAATCGCTAACGGGGCGGGTCGAGGTCGCGCATCTGTCCGAAAACAGCTTCGGCAGCCTGATCCCGACCCGCGGCTATTTCCACTTCAAGTCACTCAGCGACTTTATCGCCGCGCTGCTCCTTGCGCCGCTGGTGATGGTGCCGATGCTGATCGTCGCGGTCCTGATCCGCCTCGACAGCAAGGGCCCCTCGCTCTTTCGCCAGAAGCGGCTCGGGCTCGCGGGCAAGCCGATCACCGTGTTCAAGTTCCGCACGATGAGGGTCCATGAGGCGGGCGCGGACGAGCGCATGGCGGCGATGACGGGCATGGGCGATGATCGCATTACACGCCTGGGCCGCTTCCTGCGCAAAAGTCGGATCGACGAGCTGCCGCAGATCATCAACATCTTGAAAGGTCAGATGAGCTGGATCGGGCCGCGCCCCGAGGCGCTGGTGCTGTCGAGTTGGTATACTGGCGAAATCCCCTTCTATCGCTATCGGCATGTCGTCCGGCCGGGGATTTCGGGATGGGCGCAAGTCAATCAGGGCCACGTCGCTGATGTCACTGAAGTCCACGAAAAGCTGCAATACGACTTTTTCTACATCAAATACTTTTCGCCCTGGCTCGACCTGCTGATCCTGTTTCGAACGGTCAAGACGATGGCGACGGGGTTCGGCTCGAAATAGGCCGCACCTCACGAGTGGCGCGAGGCCGTCCTAGCGCAGGTTGCTCGGCGCGGCGTTTCCAAAGGGCAGGGCGAACACGTTGACGAACCCGTCGTAGATCTTGCGCGCCGCCTCGGCCAATGTGCGCGGGCGGTTGGTCCCGGCGCGGGCGAACAGGGCGATCGCCAATCGTCGCCCGTCGGGTAAGGTGATGAAGCCGACGTCGGTGGTCAGTCCGTCGAGCGTCCCGGTCTTATGCTCCACCGGCGTACCGAAAGGGAGCAGCGCGCGGATCCGGTTTTTGCCCGTTGCGCAGCGTGCCATCAAGGACAGCAAATAGGAGCGACTGCCTGGCTTGAGCAATTTGCCGCTGTCGATCCGCTGGAGCAAGGTGACCATCGCTTTGGGGGTCGAACTGTCGCGATGATCGCGCAAGTCCCGCCGTGCGTTCAGCAACTGGGCGATCGTGCGGTCGATCCGCAGCCCCGCCATCTGGTTGGCGGCGAGCCATGACTGGACCCGCGTCGGCCCGCCGAGGTCGCGCAGCACGATGTCAGTCGCGACATTGTCGCTGTGGATCAGCATCGCTTCGAGCAGGCGGCTCGCCGGGCGGCCGGCGATGATCGTCGTCAGCGAGCGGCGGCCAAGTTCGACCTGGGCGAGATATTCGGCGGCAATCGCGACCTTGACCGTGCTTGCCATCGGAAACGGTTCGTCGCCGTGGATGCTGACGAGGTCGCCGCTACTGAGATCGAGCGCGGCAATCCCGATATTGCCCGGATTGACAGCCTCGATCGCGCGCAATTGGCGGTCGAGCGACTGGAGGTGAAGCGGCGCTTCGGCCAGCGCCGGCGCGGCACCAATTCCGAACAACACAAACAACAGCGCCAAAATTCGCATCGTCACACCCTCGCCCACAAGGCGCCCGCGCCTTGTCCCTTGATTTGAATGGTTGAGGGTAAACTAGTGGTTAAGGGAATCCCCCGGGAGGAGCGCATGCGGCGAAGCGTTCGCTCGGCGCGACGAACCCGGACATTGCGGCCAAGTCTAAGCAAAACATCCATCGAAGCGTAATTCGAGCATGTCACTTCAAGCCGTTTTCTAATTTCTGCGTTCACACCCGCAATGTTGGCACTTGGAAGAAGTTCGGACGATGTTCATTGTATCCATCGGCCGCAGGGGTGAGTGCTCCGAGCTTGCGCGATCATCGTTAATGAGGCGCCGAGGAGTCACATGTGCTTGCAATCGCAATGAAATGAGCCAATCGTCGGCAGGCCGAATTGCACGTCACAGTCTAGCTTTTCATATGTCTGATCTTCTTCGAGGCTCATGCACACTCGCCTTTGATTTCGACCATGTTGCTTCCACCCCTATTAGATTCGAAGGTTCAATATGGCGCCTCTGTCGGGGAAAGTTCGTCTAGAGATTTGTTGATCCCCGCGGAACGAGGCGAAGGGGAAGATGACTAATCATTGTCACCGGGACCAGGAACCTCGGCGGGGGCTTCTGGTTGCATTCGCAACGTACGGTGAGCAACCAAGATTCGGCGCTACATGCGCAGGCGCCGCTCCACGACGACATTGTGTTGCGGGCAATAATCGGGCCGGAAACCGAAACGCGTTCGCTTCAAGCGGTGTGCTTTTCACGGGCGTTCAGCTTCACGATCGTCAAGTACCGGTTCAAGCCAACGTTTTATCCGATGCACGCCTTGGCCGTCGGAACAAGCCCAATGTCCAAAGCACAGCGACCTTGCGACAATTACTGGCGGGTGTTCACAAAGCCCGTATTGGAAGTAGCGAATGCATTTCAGAGAATGAGATTGGAGTTAGCCTGGATGGCCTGCTTTCGTCTCCGCCCCCGGGACAGCGCGATGATGTCACTCGAAGTTTCAGGATACGCTTTTAGCCGGGGCAGGAACCGTCCAGGCACTTCGATTCGGCTCCGACCCAAATGGAGGAACGCCGCTTTTAGAAAAATGCGCGGGATTTTACTCGCCCTTGTGATCGTCGGTTGTGCACCGGCGGTGCGTGCGCAAGAGCACGTCCTACCCGGTGATTACGTCGTTTTGGACGGAGGCGTTAAACCGGAAACCGCATCGCTTTCATTTCAAGAGTCTTGTTTCGGATCGAACTTTCGCTTTGGAATCGTCAATCGGCCGAATGGATCGTTCCTCATCGAAGCGCGCCGCAATGGGCGGCCCCCGCGCCGTCCTGAAGGCGTCGCAGTGGTCAAGAATTTCCTGAAGGGTGTCCGCAACGTCCGTTTCAGGGGAACCAAGTGCCTCTCAGCCGATGATATCATCATCAGCTTAAGCGGACTGCAATCTTCGCCGGAAAAGGTAATCCAAATGACCCAATTGTTTACAATCCGCTTTTGAGCCAGAACTAGGCGCGGCGACAAACAATCTAAGCGTCGATTTCTTCTTCGGACAAATTGGCCGCATTGGCCTGAATGAAGTTGAAGCGGTGTTCGGGGTTCTTGCCCATCAAGCGCTCGACGAGGTCCTTAACCGGCTGCCGGTCCTGATATTCGGCGGGCAGGGTGATGCGAATGAGCGAGCGGCTGGCGGGGTCCATCGTGGTTTGCTTCAACTGGTCGGGGTTCATTTCGCCAAGCCCCTTGAAGCGTCCGACCTCGACCTTCTTGCCCTTGAATTCCTTGGCTTCCAGCTCGGCGCGGTGGGCGTCGTCGCGGGCATAGAGCGACGTGGCGCCGCTGGTCAGGCGGTAAAGCGGCGGCTGCGCCAGATACAAATGCCCGCGCCGCACCAGTTCGGGCATCTCCTGGAAAAAGAAGGTCATCAGCAAGGTCGCGATATGGGCGCCGTCGACGTCGGCGTCGGTCATGATGATGATCCGGTC
>CAXSCF010000075.1:7551-9604 GCA_964235815.1 uncultured Sphingomicrobium sp. | reverse complement strand
AGCATCGGTCTCCAAAACCGAGGGTCGTGGGTTCGAGTCCCCCTGCCCCTGCCAGCCTGAACGAGGCGCGTCGCGAAACAGCGCGCCGTTCCGCGCCGCGGACGTGAAGCCTGTCCTGAGCTAGTCGAAGGGGCCGGCCGACCTTGCGAAGGCAAGGATCGACGTCACGGGATTTACTCCCGTGACGGCTTGTCGTAAGGTAAGCGCAAGAGGTCCAGCGGCGCGCCGCGGACCTCCTTTTTTTAAGCTTCGGGATCGGACCCATCCAGTGTCGAAAGTCACCCCCGCCCAGTTCATCAACCAGGTCCGCGCCGAGACCGCCAAGGTCAGCTGGCCGACCCGGCGTGAGACGATCACCACCGCAATCATGGTGGTGATCATGACGACACTGCTCGCGGTGTTCTTCTTCGGGGTCGATTCGATGTTCGGCGGCCTCGTAAAATATCTGATCAGCCTGCTCGGCTGAGCCTCTTTCCCCAGGAATTTGCATGTCCCGCTGGTATATCATCCACGCTTATTCGGGCTTCGAGACCAAGGTCCGCGAATCGATCATGTCGGAGGCAAAGCGCCTTGGACTCGAAGCCGCGATCGAGGCGATCGAGGTGCCGACCGAAACCATCACCGAGGTCAAGCGCGGCAAGAAGGTCCAGTCCGAGCGCAAGTTCATGCCCGGCTATGTCCTCGCCAAGCTGCTGATGAACGACGACGTCTATCACCTGGTCAAGAACACCCCCAAGGTGACGGGTTTCCTTGGTCCCAACGGACGGCCGCAGGCGATCCCCGACGCGCAGGCGGCGCGGATGCTCGATACCAAGGAAGAGGCCGCCGCCAACGTCAAGCAGAAGATCAAGGTCGATTATGAGATCGGCGACCAGGTCAAGGTGCTCGACGGCCCGTTCGCGAGCTTCAACGGCATCGTCGAAGAGCTCGATTTCGACCGCAGCCGGGTCAAGGTCAGCGTCTCGATCTTCGGCCGCGCGACCCCCGTCGAACTCGAATTCGAGCAGGTCGAACGCGCCAAGTAAGTCTGCGGCGATGTGCTCACGAAAGAGGCGGCCCCGGCAAGCGGGCCGCCTTTTTCATATCCCGAGCAGGCGCGGCACTCGTCGCGATCGGTCGATGCGCGCCCGGTTTCCGACACAATCGACGTACATCGCTCGTCGATGAACACAATCCCTCTCGCGCGCTATGCAGCGCGCATCGCGCTGGGCTTTGGCATCATTGGCGCGGCAATCGCCCCGAGCTTGGCGCAGTCGCCAGCGCTCGCACCAGCCTCCTCGAGCGCCGACGAGATCGTCGTCATCGCCCGCCGCAGCGGCATCCCCGTCTGGCGCGTATCGAGCCCAGCGACGACGGTCGTGCTGGTCGGCACGATTGGGCGGATCACGCCGGACACGCGCTGGAATCCCATCCCGCTCGATTTGGCGCTGGCCAGGGCAGACCGGATCATGTTTCCCGAGACGATCGGGGTCAGCGGCGGCCTCTTTACGATGGTCGGCGCGCTCGCCAAGTGGCGCAAACAGGCGTCGCTTCCCAGGGGCCAGACGCTTCAGGCGTTGACCACGCCGGCGCAATGGGCGCGGCTTGTCGCGCTGCGCGATCACGGCATTCTCAAGCCCGGGTTCGAGCGCAAGCATCCCTTTCATCTGGCGATGACGCTCGATGGACTGGCCAGGGACCGACGCAAGCTCGCGCCGGGCGCCGAGACTTACGTGCGCCGCTTCTTGCGCGCCAATAAGCAGAAGAGCGTGCCGCTGGCGCAGGCCAATGCCGGGCAGCTGATGGCCGAATTCTTCGGATCGGCACCCCAGTCGCATGTCGCCTGTTTGATGGACGCGGTGGCGAAGGTCGAAGCGGGCCGCGCCGGGATCGACGCAAGATATGCGGCGCGGCGGGCACGGTCCGAGGCCTGGGCGGCGCGCCGCGTGCCCGACGCGCTTGCTGCCCGACCCGACGATGGCCATGATTCGTGCTGGCCGTCGCAAGGGCGTTTTGCCCGCGTCCGCGAAGCGGGCTTGACCCCGGCGATCCGCACCCTGCTGACCGCGCCGCA
>CAXSCF010000075.1:3848-7541 GCA_964235815.1 uncultured Sphingomicrobium sp. | reverse complement strand
CGCAAGCAACGCTGGCGATCGTGTCGCTCGACTCGCTGGCGCGACCGGGCGGGGTGTTCGACGGGCTGGTCGCGGCGGGGTATCAAGTCCGCGGCCCGCGCTGGCACCGCTAAAGCGTGGCGATCGCCTCCTCGACCTCGGCCAGCATGTTCTTGCCGAAATAAAGGTCGTCGCCGACCACGAACGACGGCAGCCCGAATGCCCCCGCCGCCGCCGCCGCTGCGGTCTGGGCCGCCAGCGCGTCCTTGACCTTTTGCTCCGCCATCCCCGCCAGCAACTGTTCGGCGGGCAGCCCGGCATCCGCCAGCGTCGCCGCGATCACCGCCGGGTCGGCGAGGTCGCGCGGCGCCTCCCACATGAAATGGAACAGCGCCTCGATATAGGCCGCCGCTACCCCCAGCGCCTCGGCCGCCACCGCGCCGCGCATGATCGCCAGCGTGTTGACCGGGAAATACGGGTTCATCCGGAACTGCGTTAGGCGGTGCCGGGCGATGAACCGCTCGAATTCGCGCCGCTCGTACGCGAGCTTGGCCGGCACCTCGGCAAAGGCGCCCATCGGCGCGCGGTTGCCGGTCAGCTTGACCAACCCGCGCCGCAACACCGCGTCTCGATCTCGGGCAAAACGCGGTGGACCAGATAGGCGTTGGGGCTGGCGAAATCGAACAGGAAGACCGGCGCGCTCACCAGCGCTCTCCGTGCGGCCGAAGGTCGAGTTCGTGGGTCCACGCATCGCGCGGCTGGCGGTGGAGCATGAGGTAGGTGTCGGCGATCGCGGCGGGGCGCATCAGCGCGCCCGCTTCGATCTCCACCCCCGGCCGCGCGAGCGCCATCCGCTCGCGCACCCACGCCGTGTCGACCCCCGCATCGATCACCAGATGCGCGACGTGGATGCCCTGCGGCCCCAGCTCGCGCGCCATCGCCTGCGCCGTCGCGCGCAGTCCGGCCTTGGCGGCAGCAAAGGCGGCAAACCCGCTGCCGCCGCGCAGCGACGCCGTTGCCCCGGTGAAAAAGATCGACCCGCGCCCGTTCGGCAGCATCCGCCGCGCCGCCTCGCGTCCGGTCAAGAACCCCGCCAGGCAGGCCATCTCCCACACCTTGCGAAACACCCGCTCGCTGGTCTGCGTGACCGGAAACTGGACGTTGGCGCCGACGTTGAAGATCACCACCTCGAGCGGTCCCTCGGCCGCCGCGGCGTCGAGGAAGGCGGAGACCGAACCCTCCGACCGGGCATCGAGCGCGTGGCCGGTAAAGCGCCCGCCCGCGTGCTTGATCTCGGCCGCCAGCGGCTCGAGCTTGCCCGCCTGGCGCCGCCCGCCATGGACCGCATGGCCTTCGCCCGCGAAGCGCCGCGCGATCGCCGCGCCGATGAAGTCGCCTGCTCCGACGATCGCGACACTGCCCGGCGCCTGCTCCATCTGCACTCCTGTCGCGGCCATTCAGTCCTCTTTCGAAACCCTTGTCAAGCGCTTCACGTCACCCGCTGGAAGCTCAGCGTCCGCGCTACCGGGTCCGCCGCCTCCAGCCGCACCCTCAGCGCATCGCCCGGCTCAACCTTGTGCGCCACGACTCGCGCCACCACCGGCATGTCGACCAATTGGATGCGCACCCCGCGCTCGTCCTCGTCGGTGACCACCGCGTCGAACACCTCGCCCTCGCGCCCGCGAAGCATGACCGTCTCGGCGAGGTCGATCACGGCACGATCGACCTGATTGCCGAGCGCATCGGCGCGCGCCATGACCCTGGGCAGCCGGGCGAAGGCCGCGCTCAGCGTTTCGGGCACAATTTGCCCATTGGCCACCGCCAGCGTCGCCATCACCACATAACGGTCGGCCAGCCGGCGCAGCGGCGCGGTGGCGTGGACGTAGGTCGCCGCCATTGCCGAATGCCACGGGATTTCGCCCGCCACATACGGCTTGTACGACGCCCCCTGCCCCGCGCGCCGCACCGCCAGCATCATCGCCGCCTGGGCGTGGTCGGCGGGGTCGAGCGTGCGCTCATAATCGGCGAGGCTGGCCGCCGCGGGCCATTCGAGGTGGAGCGCCTTGGCCGTCTGGCGCAGGCGCTTGACGGCGAAATCATTGGGCTCGGCCATGACCCGGAACAGCCCCGTCCCGGCGGCGAGCAGCGCCTCGGCAATCGCCAGATTGGCGGCGAGCGACAGCGCGGCGTTGCGGCTTTCGGACTCCAGCCGCGGGCGAAACGACAGCGCATAGCGCCCGTCGCCACAGCTCGCCACTTCCTGCTCGGGCGGATCGACGCGCGACGCCCCGCGCGCCGCCTCGGCGGCTGCAATCCGCCGCGACAGCTCGGCGAACCCGGCGGGAAGTTCGGCATCGGTCACGGTCGCATAGCCAAGCTTGGCGCGGCTGCGGATGATCGCGCGCTCGGCGCCGTCGAGCCGCGCCTTGCCCGCGGGGTCGATGCGGACGCTGAACACCACCGCCGGGCGCGGCCCATCGGGAAGCAGGCTCGCCGCCGCCTCGCTCAGCGCGGGGGGGTAGAGCCCGGCCTTGCCATCGGGCAGATAGATCGTCGTCCCGCGCCGCCACGCCTCCAGGTCGATCGCTCCGCCGTCATCGACGAACCAGGCGACGTCGGCGATGGCGTAATGGAGGATCAGGTCGGCCCCCGCGGACGAGCCCCCGCTCCACTCAACCGCGAACGCCTGGTCGAGGTCGGTCGAGTTCGCCGGGTCAAGCGTCACGAACGCCTCGGCGGTGCGGTCGCGATGCGCGGTGGGGGCGCGCCGCGCGGCCTGTTCGGCGGCGGCGAGGACCTCAAGCGGGAATTCGTCCGCCACCTGATATTGGAGGCGGATCGCGGCCAGGCCGGCGGCCAGCGCGTGGGTCGGATCGTGGATCGCCTTCATCGCGCTTGAACTACACGAACCGCCGCGCGAAGAAAGGCCGAAGCAAGGAGCACGGCATGGCCAAGGTCGCGGGACGGACAGTGTGGATCACGGGCGCCTCGTCGGGGATCGGCCGCGCACTGTCGCTCGAGCTCGGCCGGCGCGGGACGAAGCTGATCCTTTCGGGCCGCAACCGCGACGCCCTCGACGCGATCGCGCGGGAGATCGACGGTGACCCGCTGGTCATTCCCTTCGAAGCGACCGACCCCGACGCCGTCGCCGCTGCGGTCGAACGCGCCCTCGCCGCGGGCCCCGTCGACCTGCTCGTCAACAACGCCGGGGTCAGCCAGCGCAGCCTGATCGTCGACACTCGGCTCGAGGTTTACCGCACCCTGATGGAGGTCGATTTCTTCGCCCCCGTCGCGCTCACCAACGCGCTCCTGCCGCACATGATCGAGCGCCGATCGGGGCAGATCGCGATCGTGTCGTCGCTCGCGGGGAAGATCGGCACCCCGCTCCGTTCGGGCTATTGCGCCGCCAAGCATGCCTGCGTCGGCTATTATGAGGCGCTGCGGGCCGAGGTCGAGACCGCGTACGGGATCGGGGTCAGCGTGATCCTGCCCGGATCGGTCCAGACCGAGGTCGCGGTCAATGCCCTGTCGGCCGATGGCACCGCGCGCGGGCGCAGCGACGCCAATATCACCAACGGCATGGCGCCCGATCAGGCGGCGACGATCATCGCCGACGGGCTCGAGGCGGGCGCGCGCGAGATCGTCGTCGCCGAAGGGTTCGAAGCCCAGGCGCTCGCGCTGCGCAGCGCCGATCCGGCCCGCTTGTTCGACCTG
>CAXSCF010000075.1:0-3838 GCA_964235815.1 uncultured Sphingomicrobium sp. | reverse complement strand
CGAAGGCCAGCGCCTTGCCGAAACCCGCGCCGCGGCCGGCGACCGATGGAGCGCCGACCCCGCCAAGGTGCGCTAGCCGATTGCCGGGGGGCGCCGGGCGTGGGCCCGCTGCCGTCACGCGCCATTCGATAGTGCCGACGTCGTCCGCAATCAGCAGCGCATCAAAGCGGTCGATCGCGACCCCGACCGGGCGCCCGCGGCTCTTGACATGGTCGGCATTCCGGAAGGCCGTTGCCACGTCGCGCGCCATCCCCGACGGACGACCCCCGACGAACGACGCCAAGGCCATCTTGAATCCCGAGCGCTCACGGGTTGCCGGAACTCGCTTGCGCCGCCCGCTCATCTCCCCGCTTGTCTCCCCGCTTGTCTCGGCGCTTGTCTCCGCGCTTGTCTCCGCGCTTGTCTCCCTGGCCCAACACCCCAATTAGGAGGGCAACAGGAGCTCCTCATGACCGACACCCCCGATCCCGCACCCCTCAATCAGCCGGCCGACTACACCCCGCCCGCGGTGTGGACGTGGGACAAGGCCAGTGGCGGCCGCTTCGCCAACATCAACCGGCCGATTGCCGGTCCGACCCATGACCGCGAACTGCCGCGCGGCGCGCACCCGCTCCAGCTTTACTCGCTCGCCACGCCCAACGGGGTCAAGGTCACCATCCTGCTCGAAGAGCTGCTCGCCGCGGGGTATAGCGAAGCCGAATATGACGCCTGGCTGATCAACATCGGCGAAGGCGACCAGTTCGGCAGCGGCTTCGTCGGGATCAATCCCAACAGCAAGATCCCCGCCCTCCTCGACACCACGACCAGCCCGCCCACGCGCATTTTCGAAAGCGGCGCGATCCTCGTCTATCTGGCGGAGAAGTTCGGCGCCTTTCTCCCCGCCCCTGCCAGCCCAACCTCCCGTGCGGCGCGCGCCGAAACGCTGTCGTGGCTGTTCTGGCAAATGGGCAGTGCGCCCTTCCTGGGCGGCGGCTTTGGCCACTTCTACGCCTATGCGCCCAACAAGCAGGAATATCCGATCGACCGCTACGCGATGGAGGTCAAGCGCCAGCTCGACGTCCTCGACCGCCAGCTTGGCAGCCACGAATACATCGCCGGCCCCGATTATTCGATCGCCGACATGGCGATCTGGCCGTGGTACGGTCTGCTCGCCCAGGGCGGAATCTACGGCGACGCCGCCACCTTCCTCGACGTCGCCAGTTTTTCGCACCTCCAGCGCTGGACCGATCAAGTCGCCGCCCGCCCCGCGGTTCAGCGCGGCCGCATGGTCAACCGCGCCTTCGGCCCCCTCGAAACCCAACTGCGCGAACGCCACGCGGCAAGCGACTTCGACACCCGCACCCAGGACAAGTTGGAGCCGGCGGGGGAGTGACCCCTCTCCCCTCGCGGGAGAGGGAGGGAGCCGCAAAGCGGCGGAGGGGTGAGGGGGTACACAACTATCTTGACCGTTCAATTTACTTCTTTTGCGACAGTGCCGAGCCAGCCGCGGTTTTTGATTTGTCGCCGGTCGAATCGTCCTGCAACGTGTCGGAAGCGTCGCTAGCAGCATCCTCACTGGTGGACTTGTCCTTCCCGCCTTCGCCCGCCTGGGACATCGCCGAACCGGCCGACGTCTTCGATTCCCCGGCGGTCCGTCCATCGCGAAGTACGTCCGAAGAATCGCTGGCTGCGCTGTCGCTGGTTTGCTTGCCGCTCATCACCACACTCCCATTGTTGGAACATAAGGTGAACTGGTCCCAAGTGTTTTTGTTCCCGTGGCA
Organism: uncultured Sphingomicrobium sp.; assembly: GCA_964235815.1. Taxonomy (GTDB): domain Bacteria; phylum Pseudomonadota; class Alphaproteobacteria; order Sphingomonadales; family Sphingomonadaceae; genus Sphingomicrobium. The sequence goes on along the minus strand of CAXSCF010000075.1, from coordinate 2,078 downwards.
CGTTGCAATTTGCCTGAAAAATGTTCCTCATTATTCACACGCGGGATAGCCACGTCGGTCAGAGAAATTTCCTTGGTTTGCGTTACCAGCCTCCTCGCGCTTGGCGCGCTGATCGACATAAGGATTATTGGGTTTCTTGGCTTGGAACAGCTCGGCAAGGTGATATCTGCAAGCGCGGATAGGTCCGCCCTGTCGCTTCGCTTTTACCGCCCGACGGCGGCGGATTCGGTTTCCATCGGGCGGGTCGGCATTCCGGCGCAGATGAACACGCCTACCGGCTCCTTCTCAAGCTGCATCACCTGCACCAGCCGAGCCATTGATTAACTAACTCGCCGACCAATTTTCTCCCCTTACGAGTGGACTTGCACACGTCCGCGCGAGATAAAGCATCATGAAGAGATTTTGGGACCAGCACTCAAGAAAGTGGTCGATTCCAGCAGCATTAGCGCTTGTCGCGCTCTGCGCGTTTTGGCTGATTTTTGAAGGCTTATATCAACAACGTTTATTGCGAAAGCACGCACAAACTGAGGCCGAAAGTTACGCTTACCGAGCCAACGTGCTTGCCGAACGGCGCTGCGCGGGACTGGACCCTGACGCACAGTTTTCGTGTAAACAGTTGATGAACGAAACTGCTCGTCAAGGACGTCGGAGCGAGCGTGAAGTAGAAGCCCAACTCGTTTCCTCCTTATGGGCTAAGCAAGTTGGAGTCGCGACCATATTAACAACTCTCATTAGTATGATTAGTGCGGCGCTGATTTTCTTTACTTTTAAGCAAACCCGTTCAACCGGCCAGCGACAACTTCGGGCCTACGCTGGAGTTCGTGATGCGTGGCACAATCCAAAGGCAGTGAAACTTGAGTTTCGAATCGTAAACAGTGGTCAAACAGCCGCTTTTAAGGTGTTCGTCACGAGCAAAAGCGTCATCAATGAAAGTGAACCGATGTTTGCTCCGCACGACTTCGGAATTCTCGATCCCGCTCAAGCAATGGAGGGAGGAATAAACGACAAGCGCATGACTACTCATAAGAAATCAAAAACCTCTACAAGCGCAGGATCAATCGAGTTCAAATCAGAATACTGCGACATTTATAAACGGCGATTTGTTCGGATCCAGAATTTTGAATTTCTTGAGGGTACACTACCGAATGAGAAGGGTAATATAGAGGCAGGTCCGAAGAACGGCGGGACCATTGAGTACGAGTGTCATTGTAAATTCGATCGTTGTGAATGTGCTCCGCCCGGGGGATTTCAAATATTAAGTGTTTAACAAAATAACACTGCGAACGCCTCGATCTGCGCGTCCGACCCGTCGCCGGTCTTCGACTTGAACAGGATGTTGTAATTGGCATTCGAATTGAACGGCGGGTCGAGGTAGATGAGGTCGACGCTGTCGCTGGCGATATGTTCGCGCAGCACATCGAGATTGTCGCCATAGAAAAGCTTGTTGGTCACGGACACCCCTGTCTGCCGAGACGCTTAGCCTACGGGTGCCGCCCCAGCGCAACAAGCAAAACTACGACCTTGCTTTTTGGTGCCATATGGGTTATTATAATTGACCTATATCTTATCAAGAAGGTTCGCGGATGATTAGGAGATGTGCGATGCATGACCCGAAGCCGGCCATTTCCCCCGTGGCAATGCTGGGTGCGGGGCGGTGCGATGCCCCGCGAACCTTTTGAAAATGGTCGCCTTCTCGGTGACTTTAGCGAACATATGAACGTAAGCACCGCCCTCCCGCCCTTGCGCCGCGCCGTCGATCTGATAGAGGCGCGCGGTTCCAATCGCTTGGAAATCGATCGCGGGAGGCAGCGTCACCGCTACCGTCTGGACCGCTAAACTTGAGCGTGGGTCGTCGTGGTGTTTCACCGCCGACCCCACAACAGAGTGAGACAAATGGCCAAGAAAATTACCGGTTACATCAAGTTGCAGGTGCCCGCCGGCGCCGCCAATCCGTCGCCCCCGATCGGGCCGGCGCTGGGGCAGCGCGGCGTCAACATCATGGAATTCTGCAAGCAGTTCAACGCTGCCACGCAGGAAATGGAAAAGGCGATGCCGATCCCGACCGTGATCACCGTCTA
>CAXSCF010000074.1:0-9787 GCA_964235815.1 uncultured Sphingomicrobium sp. | reverse complement strand
TTGCTGGTGAGGTTGAACAATTTGGTCAGCGCGGTGGCGCGGGTCAGCCCGAGCCCGCGCAAGCCCACCAGCGAGGCGGTAAAGAAACTTCCCGTGCCGGGTCCGAAAAAGCCGTCATAACCGCCGATCAGCCCCGCGACCGGGGCATATCCCACCGGTCCGACCCGCTGATGCGCATCGTCATCGTCCATCCGCGGGCTGGCGACGACATAGAGCGCGACCGCGATCAGCAGCACCGGGATGATCAACCTGAGCGCGCCGGGGTCGATCGACTGGACCGCGATGACCCCCGCGCTGGCCCCGGCGAAGATCAATGCGATCGTCCCGCGGTAAGCTCGCCATTCGACCAGTCCCTTGCGCGCGAAATTGCGAAACGCCATCGCGGTGCCGAACGTCGATTGCAATTTATTGGTGCCCAGCGCCTGGATCGGCGGCACTCCGGCGAACAACAGCGCCGGCATCATGATCAGCCCGCCACCCCCCGCGATGGCATCGATGAACCCCGTCAATACGGCGATCGCGGTCAGCGCGGCGATAGTCCACGGATCGATCATTCGCCTCCTTATTCGATCGTCTTGGGCGAAGTCGAGGGAAGGTGTCGACTTCGTTCGATCCAACCGGCTACGGGGCGCAGATGACTCGCTTCCAATTTTCGATCGCCGCCAGCGATGGCGCCGCGCGCACGGGTGCGATCCGGATGCGGCGCGGCGAGATCCGCACACCCGCCTTCATGCCCGTCGGCACGGCGGGGACCGTCAAGGCGGTCAAGCCCGAGGGCGTGCTCGCGGCCGGCGCCGATGTCCTGCTCGGCAACACCTATCACCTCATGCTTCGCCCGGGCGCCGAGCGCGTCGCGCGCCTGGGCGGGCTGCACTGCTTCATGAACTGGGACCGCCCGATCCTGACCGACAGCGGCGGCTATCAGGTGATGAGCCTGAGCGACCTGACCAAGGTGAGCGAGGAAGGCGTGTCCTTTGCCAGCCACCTCGACGGATCGCGCCATCTGCTCAGCCCCGAACGCTCGATCCAAATCCAGCGGTTGCTCGGCAGTGACATCGTCATGCAGTTCGACCAGCTCGTCCCGACCACCGCAACCCCCGCCGTCCAGGCCGAGGCGATGGACCGCTCGATCCGCTGGGCCAGGCGTTCGCGCGCGGAATTCGACGATGGCGGCGATCATGCCGCGCAAAGTGCCCTGTTCGGAATCCAGCAGGGTGCGCTCGACCGCGGCTTGCGCCAGCGGTCGGCCGAGGCGCTGATCGACATCGGCTTCGACGGCTACGCCGTCGGCGGATTGGCGGTGGGGGAGGGGCAGGCAGCGATGCTGAAGTGCCTCGACTTCGCGCCCGGCCAATTGCCCGCCGACAAGCCGCGCTATTTGATGGGGGTCGGCAAGCCCGACGACATCGTCGAGGCGGTGCGGCGCGGGATCGACATGTTCGATTGCGTCCTGCCAACGCGCTCGGGACGCAATGGGCAGGCTTTCACCGCCGACGGGCCGCTCAATTTGCGCAACGCCAAATTTGCCGAGGATCAGGCGCCGCTCGAGCCCGACTGCGGCTGCCCCGCCTGCCAATCCTACACCCGCGCCTACCTCCATCACCTTGTCCGCTCGAGCGAGATCTTGGGCGCGATGCTGATGACCGAACACAATCTGTGGTTCTACCAGCGGTTGATGCACGACCTGCGTTTTGCCATATCCGCCCATCTCCTCGAAACCCACGCCGCAACCTTCCTCGACCGCTATCGCCGGCGATCGTCCTAACCCACCGTTTACGATGTTCGGTTAGGTCGGGCGAATGGCAAGCCGTCCCTCCGCTCCGTTCGATCGCCGCTGGGGTCTGGTGCTGTGCATCGCGATTGCGCTAGCGGCACTGCTGATCAATCCGATCGGCTATGTCGGCGGGCATAACGACGATTGGCGCTATCTCCAGGCCGCACGGTGCTGGTTGTCGAACAATGACCCCTGTATCCCGACCAACCACTGGGCAACCCGCTGGCCAACACTGGCCGCGCTCGCCGGCGCCATTCGCATCCTGGGCGAAAGTCGAACCAGCGTCGGGCTCGCCATGCTGCCGTGGTGGATCGCGGCGATCGCCTTGGCCGGATGGCTCGGGCGCTTGTGGATCGACCGTACCGCCGGGCTGGTCGCGGCAGCCGTGTTGGCAGCGACCCCGGTCGTCACGCAATCCGCGCTTCAACCGAATGCCGACCTGGTCGAGCTTGCGATGCAATTGGCGGCGCTGGTCGCGGCGACGATCGCCTATCGCGGTCAAAGCCGGGGCGCCGCGCTGACCGCCGGCCTGTTCGCCGCTCTCGCGGTGCAAAGCCGCGACACGAGCCTTCTGCCATGCGCCGCTGCCGCGCTCGCCTGGCTGACGCTCAAGCGCGGACCACGGCGCATTTTGTGGTGGACTCTGGCCGGGTTTGCAGCGGCCGTGGCGGCCGAGCAGATAATCTATGCGGTGGCGACTGGCGATCCGCTGTTCCGCTACCGCCTCGCGCTGGCGCATGGCACCATCCCGACCGACGAATTGCCTGTAAACTTCGATCTTGAGCAAAGCCCATTGCTCAACCCCGCCTATATCGCGAACTGGCGGCGTGAGATGGGCCTCCACTGGTGGTGGCCGCTCGACCCGTGGCTCAACCTCATTGCCTCGCCGCGGATCGGGTTTTCCCTCATCGGTGCAGCGCTTTTGGGGATTGTTCACTGGCGTATGCTGACGCCCGCCATACGCGGCCGGCTGAGAGCAGCAGGGGTGCTGACCATGCTCGTCGTCATGCTCCTGATCTACGGGCTGGCGATCGACCCGAAACCCCGCATGATGATGATGCTGGCGGCCTTTTCTTCGCTGGTCATCGGGGCGTCGCTGAGTGCTGCGATTCGCACACGACGAGCGATGGTGCCGGGCGCTGTGGTGATCCTCATGATCGGACTTGGGCTGCTGACCTTGGCGCGGATCAGCAACACGCACACCTTTGAAGCGCTTGCCGGTCGCTGGATCGCCGAGCATCAAGAGGCGATTTCAATTGATCCCAATTCCCGGTCGACCCTCGCCTTGGTTGCCGGGACAAGCACATTGCCGAGCACTCCTAGCGTGAATGGCTGGAGGATCATGGGTGGCAACGAGCCGTGCAGCGCTTACGACGGGCGCACAATCGACCGCTCGCCAGTGACTGGCGGCGGTCAATTATGTCTGCAGGACCTGCGTCCTCTGACGGCTCGGACTAACCCGCGCTGAGCGACAGGAACGACGGCACGGGGCCGTTCCACGTTTCATCGGCATCCTCGGCTGGTTTTACCGGCTTGGCGGTAGAGACCTCGACCGGAATAAGAGTCGCGGGGGGCGACGATCCGCGCCGCGCTTTTCGTTGCGGGAGAGCCATCGGCTCGTCCGGCTGAGAAACCTCGACCACGGGTAGAGGTTCGCGCTGAGCCGCTTCCTCAATTGATGCTTCATCTCGAGCGGGCTTGACGCGCGAACGGCTGCGCGAGCGCGGCGCGGGCCGTCCGCCGTCGGCTCCTTCAATGGACGCAACTTCGGCTGCAGGGGCCTTCGGCTTATTGGCGGCCGGCGCCTTGTCGACCGACGGCGCGGCGCTTCCGCCTTCGCTGTCGACCCGGTTGATCTTGAAGCCGGTCAATTTCTCGATCGATGCCACCGCCTCGGCATCTTCGCGGGTCGCGAGCGTGTAGGCGATGCCAGTCATTCCCGCGCGGCCCGTGCGTCCGATGCGATGAATATAATCGTCGGGCTGCCACGGCACGTCGAAGTTGACGACGTGACTGACGCCTTTCACATCCAATCCGCGCGCGGCGACGTCGGAAGCGACAAGGATCGTGATTTCATCCTTCTTGAAGCGGTCGAACTCGGCGATCCGTGAACTCTGATCCATGTCGCCCTGAATCTGGCCGACCGAAAAGCCCGAGCGCTTAAGGCTCGTGTATAGGTCGCGGACCGTAATCTTCTTGTTTGAGAAAACGATCGCATTGCGAAACCCGTCTTCGCGCAGGATGTTGCGTAGCGCGTCGCGCTTTTTCGCTGCATTGGGGACGATCACCAGGCGCTGGTCGATATTGACGTTGGCGGTCGCCGGGCGGGCCACTTCGACGGTTTTGGGATCGGTCAGGAATTTCGCTGCCAGCTTTTGGATCGGCGGTGGCATCGTCGCCGAGAACAGCAAGGTCTGACGCGACTTGGGCAGCTTCGAGCAAATCTCTTCGATGTCGGGGATGAACCCCATGTCGAGCATTCGATCGGCCTCGTCGATGACGAGCAGATCGCACCCATTGAGCATGATCTTGCCCCGCCCGAACAGATCCATCAGCCGCCCTGGCGTGGCGATCAGCACGTCGACGCCCTTTTCGAGCGCCTTGACCTGGTCACCCATCTGCACGCCGCCGATCAGCAGCGCCATCGAGAGCTTGTGATATTTGCCATACTTCACGAAATTTTCCGCGACTTGCGCGGCGAGTTCGCGAGTTGGCTCCAGGATCAGGCTACGTGGCATCCGGGCGCGGCTGCGGCCCTCGGCCAGAATATCGATCATCGGCAGCACGAAGCTCGCCGTCTTGCCGGTGCCGGTCTGGGCGATGCCGATCAAGTCCTTGCCCATCAGCACGGGCGGAATCGCGCCCTTCTGGATCGGGGTCGGGACGTCATATCCTGAATCGGTGACGGCGCGCAGCAAGGAATCGGAAAGGCCGAGATCGGCAAATGACATGCAGGGGTTCCGGAAAAAAATAAGCGGCTGGGCACACAATGCACCGACCACCCGCGCGGCTAGCCCCGAGCGATGCAAAATGTCAAGGAAGCCTAGCGTTTGACCTTGACTTCAAGACTGCGAAAACGTTCGATTCGACAAGAAAAGCCGGCGCGAGAACGGATTTCTTCGCGCCGCGCGCACACTGCGCCATTGTTGGGTTCGACGTAGAATCCGCCGTAGAAATCGAGCCCTTCGCAGTCGTTTTCAAGCTGCGCACGGATTCGTCGACGATCGCGCATGACGAAGTCGATGGTCGAAGGCGTGACCATCGTCGCTCCCGCAATCATCGCCGCGGGGAGGCACTTCGGACCCTTGTGCTCGGCCCACTCGAACCGCATCGGCGGACGCGGCGCTATCGGAACGTGAATGATGATCTCGTCGCGCACGATCATTTGCCGCACCAGCGAAGCCGCACCCGTGGACGGGCCGACCATCAGGCCGAGCCATGTCGGAAGACTGCCGAGCAAGGCGGTCAGGGGTGGGAGCAGCATCATGGCCTCGTCTTAGTCGCGCGATGGTTGAATAAGCGATGAATTTCCCCGGCTTGCGCAAAGCAGCGCTCGCTTCTAGAGCCATCGCGCTCATTCCCCAGCGGCGCCCGGCCCGAACGATCAAGGCCCCGCGCGCTAGTTTCAGGAGTCCATCGATGGCCACCCAGGCGCCGACCAATCTGCCGCTGCTCTATCGCGCTCTCGAACCGCTCAATCGCCAGGCTCATGGCGAGCTGAAGGTGCGACGCATCGAAATGATCCCGGCGGTCAGCGAAGCGCATGCCGTCCCCGTCACGGTCGATGAGTTCATGCTTGCCGGACGCTTCTTTCCGATTATCTTTTCGACCGGCGACCAGCCGGTTCCGCTCGCGCTGATGGGTCTTCACGAAGGCGCGAACACCTATTTCGATGCCGAAGGAAAGATGAACGAGCGCGGCGTGTACGTGCCGGCCTATCTGCGTCGCTATCCGTTCATGCTCGCCCGATTGACCGAGGACAGCGATCAATTGTCGCTATGCTTCGATCCCACCGCCGATGCGGTCGGCGATTTCGCCGATGGCGATGCGCTGTTCGACGGCGACGATCCGTCGCAGGCGGTCAAGGACATCCTGACTTTTTGCGAGCAGTTCGAGCAGGCCGGGCAACGCACGTCGGCGTTCATGGAAGAACTGCACGGCTATGGCTTGCTGATGGACGGCGAGGTTGCGATCCAGCCCGAGGGCACTGAGCAGCCCTTCATCTATCGCGGTTTTCAGATGGTCGACGAGGCCAAGTTTCGCGAACTGCGGGGCGACGAACTGCGCAAGATGAATCAGAGCGGTTCGCTCGGCTTGGTCATGGCCCACTTATTCTCGCTTTCGCTGGTGCGAGACATTTTCGCGCGTCACGTCACGCAGGGCAGCGGGCCGAACGGTTTCGATCCGCTTGGCGTTGTCGGCAGCGCGACCGAGCCCTCCGCGGTGAAGTTGAACGGTCAAGCCGAAGGTGGGCCCGCCAAGGCGTGAGCCCAACGCGCCGGATCGAATGCGGTTCTGCTTGCGCCGCGCCTGCGGCATACCCATTTGATCCATGTTCCGCCGCGCGGGCGCTGCTTTCTCCGGCAACGCCAGTTTCGCGCGGCGGTACCGCACTGGTTGGTGCGGTTCCTCCCTGACCTTCGGCCACTCCGGCATAATCCCCGGGGTGGCTTTTTTTGATCGAACCGACCGGCTACTCCGCGGCCTCGCGAACCTTGCTCGAAAGCCCTTGCCCCAATTCGCCGGCCAAGGCTTCGAACAGCAATGCGACGCGATCGAAGCCGGGCCCCGCAGTGCGCAAGTCACGCGCGCAATAGGCAGAGCGGTCGATTTCGACCTGGATCGCGTGAACGCCGTTTGCGGGGTCGCCATGCTGCGCGATCACGTGGCCACCGGCAAACGGAAGATTGCGCGCGACGGTGAAGCCGCTCCGACGGGCGATCGCCTCGGCAGCCTCAACCAAGGCAGACGCAGCACTCGTCCCGTGACGATCACCGATCACGACATTGGCGTCCCCCGGGCGACGTGGGGGCATCGAATGGCAGTCGAGCAACAGCACTTCGTCATGGACGGCGCGAGCAGCCGCGATACACGCTGCCAGCGCGCGATGGTAGGGACGGTGGACATGATCCAGGCGCCATTCGAAGTCATCCTCGTCGATCGGTGCCCGCCACAACTCGCCGAGCCCTGCCAAGCGGGTGGGAATCAACCCCAGCCCGGCGCGCGCCCGCGTCGTCGGTGCCTCGCCACGCCGCCCGGCAATCGCGCTCGGGTCAAGTTCGTCCTCGGCCCGGTTGACGTCGATCATGGCGCGCGGTGCGCGGGCAATCACTGCCGCCGCGCCGCGATCGAGCGCCCCTTGCACGAGCAAATCGACCAGCGGGTCTTCGAGCCGCCCGAGCGCCGCCCGCCCCAGCCGCGCCCGTTCCAGCAACGCGGATGAATAGCATCGCCCGCTATGCGGCACCGACAGGATAAGCGGGCCGCCGCGCCCCGCGATCGTCTCGATCAGCGCTGCCGAAGGGCTCGCCGAAGCGGGGGGAAGGTCGCTCATCACGCGACCTAAACGTATTATTTTCGGACAGGGCGCAAACGATCGGCTTCATATGGGTGGAAAATCTTAAATGATCGGCTCATAAACGCCTGGTGATGATCCGGATTCTCCTCGCCGAAGACGATTCCTCGATGCGCGAGTATCTCCAGCGCGCGTTGCAGCGTGTCGGGTATGACGTCGATGCGGTCGGGTGCGGGACCGAGGCGATGCCGCTGATTGTGCCCGGCAGGTTCGACCTGTTGTTGACCGATATCGTGATGCCCGAAATGGACGGCATCGAATTGGCCCAGAAGGCCAGCGCGATCGACCCCGCGATCCGCGTCATGTTCATTACCGGCTTCGCCGCGGTCGCGCTTCAGGGCGGGCGCACGGCTCCCGAAGCAAAATTGCTGTCGAAACCATTTCACCTCAAGGACCTCGTGGCGGAGGTTGATCGGATGTTCCAGACCGAGGATCAGCACGGCCGCTTGTAATCGCGAGCGAGGGCGCGATCGTGCCGCTTTCCCCCTTGCGACTTGTCAGCGGCCCGCTTAAAGGCCGCCGCAGATGTCACGTCGAGCCGTTCCCAGGCTCGCGGATTTCCCCGGGTGGGCGTGTAGCTCAGTGGTAGAGCACTGTGTTGACATCGCAGGGGTCGCAAGTTCAATCCTTGCCACGCCCACCATTTTCTCTCGCGATAATCAGCCATTTTTGCCCGCTCCGATGCTGATGACATTTTCGAAGTTTGCGGTAAAATTGCGGTAATAAGCCCCAGGACATGCCGTTTCGATCTCGTCGATTATGGCTTCGGTGACGGCCAACGCGCGGCCCAGATTCGCCGGATCGAGCAAGGCGTAGAGGTCGCTGACCGTCGCCGAGACATGGCCCGCCATCATGCGCCCCTGAACCCAATGCTCTTCGCCGAGCCGCTTTCTTGCCAGGGTCATCATCGATCGGCGGACCAATTTCATGCCCGCCTCGCCCTTGACCGGAAGGCCCAGCTCGAGCGCCATCGAGTCCCACGCCGAGCGGACGCTGTTGATCGGGATGTAGGCGCCGGGGCAGGCGTCGAGGTGCGGCGCGAACTGCCGCGCGATCGGAACAATGGCGCGCCGCTTGCGGGTTTGCCGGCGACCATCGGGATTGAGCGACAGGACGCGGGCATTGCTGAACCACTGACGACGCTCGGCTTTGGTATTGATGTCGTGCGCGGCGTCGGGACGCGCCCAGGTCGCGACCGATGCGCGGAGGAAGCGCAGCAAATTATCGCGTTCGCGGATCCTGCGCGCCGTCTCCTTGGCGCTCCTCGATGACTTGGGAGCGAGGCAAAAGCGGAACATCGCGGCAATGGTGGCAATCTCCGCGCGATATTGCGGGGTGCGGTTGATGTCCTTGGTCGGGATCGGCTTGAAGGCCGGTTTGACCCCGCCGAGTCTCAGCGCCGCGGCAAGCTGGATCACGCTATTCTCAATCGTGCCGGGCGCGCGAACCCGGTCGGCCTTGCTGCCAAGCCATGCGCGAAAGTCGCCGACCCAGGCTTCGTCGATCAGGTCGGCGGGATTGTCGGCGCGTCCCGTGACCTCAACGAAGTCGAGCACATGGGCAAGACGGGGGTGGACTGCATCGCCCGCGGGTTTCATCTCGAGATAATTGGCGATCAGCACTGTCACGGCCTCGGCGCGTTGGTCGATCGGCCGCTTGCAGGTTGGGCAGCAGGGGACGCCGCCGCTTTGTTCGACGTAGAGGTTGTCGAGCGCGAGCCGCGCCGCATCATCGTTCGCCGAGCCCGCGCTACGGCTTCGCTCCCGCTTTCTCCGCTCGTCATACCAGACGATTTCGTGAGCGCGTCCTTGCCGTCGGTAGAGGCGGTATTGCCCCCGTTGATAGAGTGGTTTCGGGCGACTCGTTGCTGGCATTGGTCCCTCAGATAATCGGCGGCGGCGGACTGGATCACGTCATTGACGCCAATCGCGGCAAGCAAATCAAGGTCTTCCGGCGTCAACTGGATACCTTTGCCGCTTTCCAGCTTGCGGCTCCATCGGCGGGCGAGGTCGGGGAGGGCGGTCATGCGGCGGCTCTTTCCGTTTCGATCGCGCCCGCCATGTTCGCGCGGACCAGCGCCTTGGCGATCGGGGGGCAGACGCTGTTGCCGCACTTGGCGACCTGCGCGGTCTTTGTGATCGGCAGGCCGTGGGCGTCGTGGTCGATGATATAATCGGGCGGGAAGCCCTGCGCGTTGAACAGCTCGCGCGGGGTGAGCATGCGCATGCCGATGTCGACCAGGATGTACGTCTCGGCGTCGATCAGGACGGTGACCACGGCGAAGCGGTCGTTGGTGGTGACGGTGCCGATCGGCGCGTCGAGCCCGTGGCCATCCTCTTCGCTGCCGTAATATTTGATCAAGAAGGCGGCGGTCTGCACCGCGCGGTCGAGCAGATCGGCGGGAAGCGCATCGCCGGTGACCAGCGTGGTCTGGATGA
>CAXSCF010000073.1:0-9973 GCA_964235815.1 uncultured Sphingomicrobium sp. | reverse complement strand
CCCCAGCGCCACCCGCCGCCTTGTCGAATGCGGCATGATCACTTCGTCGATGAAGCCCTTGCTCGCCGCCACGAACGGGTTGGCGAAGCGCTCCTCATATTCGCGCGTCCGCTCGGCCTGCTCCTCCGGCGTCTTGCCGCGGAAGATGATTTCGACCGCGCCCTTGGCCCCCATCACGGCGATCTCGGCGGTCGGCCAGGCGTAGTTCAAGTCGCCGCGCAGATGCTTCGAGGCCATCACGTCATAGGCTCCACCGTACGCCTTGCGCGTGATCACCGTGATCTTGGGCACCGTCGCCTCGGCATAAGCGAACAGCAATTTGGCGCCATGCTTGATGATGCCATTATGCTCCTGCGCGACCCCCGGCAGGAACCCCGGGACGTCGACCAAGGTCACGATCGGAATGTCGAACGCGTCGCAGAAACGCACGAACCGCGCGGCTTTCTTCGATGAATTAATGTCGAGGCACCCGGCCAGCACCATCGGCTGGTTGGCGACCACCCCGACGCTGCGCCCCTCGATTCGGCAGAAGCCGATGATGATGTTGCCGGCATGCCTGGGCTGAAGTTCGAAGAAGTCGCCTTCGTCCGCGATCTTGCGGATCAGTTCGTGCATGTCATACGGCGTCGCCGCACTCGGCGGGACGAGCGTGTCGAGGCTGTGCTCGATCCGGTCCCACGGATCGTCGCTCGGCCGCTCGGGCAATTCATGGCGGTTGCTGAGCGGCAAAAAGTCGAAGAATTCGCGCGTCGCGAGCAGCGCGTCGACGTCATTCTCGAATGCCACATCGGCGACCCCCGACTTTGTGGTATGTGTCACGGCCCCGCCAAGTTCTTCCTGCGTCACCACTTCATTGGTCACGGTTTTCACGACATCGGGCCCGGTGACGAACATGTAGGATGAATCCTTCACCATGAAGATGAAGTCGGTCATTGCCGGCGAATAGACCGCGCCCCCCGCGCACGGCCCCATGATCAGCGACAACTGCGGCACCACCCCCGACGCCAGCACATTGCGCTGGAACACTTCGGCATAGCCGCCAAGGCTCGCCACCCCCTCCTGAATCCGCGCGCCGCCGCTGTCGTTGAGCCCGATCACCGGCGCCCCGACCTTCATCGCCGCGTCCATCACCTTGCAGATTTTCTGCGCGTGGCGCTCGCTCAACGACCCGCCGAACACGGTAAAGTCCTGCGCGAAGACATACACCAACCGCCCGTTGATCGTCCCCGACCCGGTAACCACCCCGTCGCCGGGAAACTTCTGCATCTCCATCCCGAAGTCGACGCAATTATGCTCGACATACATGTCGACTTCCTCGAACGAATCGGGGTCGAGCAGCACGGACAATCGCTCGCGCGCGGTCAGCCGCCCCTTGGCGTGCTGCGCCGCAACGCGCTTCTCGCCCCCGCCAAGTTTCGCAGCCTCGCGCCGCGCCTCAAGTTGTTCGATCGTCGTGGCCATGCCCGCTCTTTCGGTTGCCGCCGCGCCAAGGTCAACATGCGTGAACCTTTCGCCTCGCTGATGCTTTCACCCCCCGACAGGAGGAAGCATGACCATCACCCAGCCGTGGCCCAAGCGCCTGTGGATCGTCCGCCACGGCCAGAGCCAGGGGAATGTCGCGCGCGATGCCGCCGACCTTGCCGGCCATGCTCTGATCAACCTCGACCTGCGCGATGTCGATGTTCGCTTGTCCGCGCTTGGTCATCGACAGGCCGAGGCCACCGGGCGCTGGTTCGCCGCCCTGCCCGAGCATGAGCGCCCCGAAGTCCTGCTCGCTTCGCCCTACATCCGCGCCAAACAGACCGCCGCGGCGATCTGCAAGGCGGGCGGGCTTGCCGGCGGCGCCAAGCCGACGATCCTCGACGAACGCCTTCGCGAGCGCGAGTTCGGGGTGTTCGACGGGCTCACCACGATCGGCATCAAACAGCATTATCCGCAGGAGGCCGCCCACCGCGCCAAGATGGGCAAATTCTATCACCGCGCGCCCGGCGGGGAGAGCTGGGCCGACGTCATCCTCCGCCTCCGCTCGGCGCTCAACACGATCAACCTCCACTACGCCGACAAGCGCGTGCTCGTCGTCGCGCATCAGGTCGTCGTGCTGTGCCTGCGCTACATCCTCGAGGAGCTCACCGAGGAGCAAATCCTTGGCATCGACAAGCAGGCCGAGATCCTCAATTGCGGGATCGCCGCCTACGATTTTCAGCCCGACCACCAAGCGCTGTGCGTCCCGACGCTGGCGCTATGGAATCTCGGCGCGCCAATGGAGGCCGAAGGCACCCCCAAGACCGCCGACCGCGACTCCATGACCGGCTCGCGGTGAGTTCCAAGTGACGAACGCAATCGCCGCGCTTGACCGCACCGTGCTCGGTGCGCAGCCGCTGCCGCCGATCGCAGGCGGGGACAAGGACCGTCACGGCCGCATCCTGATTATCGCCGGATCGCGCGACGTTCCCGGCGCGGCCTTGCTCGCCGCGCATGGCGCGATGCGTGCCGGCGCGGGCAAGCTTCAGCTCGCTGCCCCCGACGTCATCGCCGTTCCGCTCGGCCTCGCCATGCCCGAGGCACTGGTCGTCGGCCACGCCAGCCACGCCGGCGGCGGCTTCGCTTATTCGGCGCTCGCCTCGCTCGGCGAGATGGCGGGCAAGGCCGATGCAATCGTTGCCGGTCCCGGGCTCGATTCGAATCAGGCCGCCGCTCCGCTCGCCGCGATCCTGCTCGGGCTCGGAAAGCCGCTCGCGCTCGATGCCGCCTTGCTCCACGTCCTGCCCCAGTGCGAACGGCAAGCGCGCGCCGCCGCCGTCCCGCCGATCCTCCTCCCCCATGCCGGCGAGATGGCCAGCCTGCTCGGCTCGACGCCCGACGCGGTCGAGAACGACCCGCTCGCCGCCGGGCGCGCCTGCGCCGTCCGTTACCGCAGCGTTGTGCTGGTCAAGGGCGTCCAAAGCCACGTCGTCGCGCCCGATGGGCACGCCTGGCTCTACTCGGGTGGCGGCCCCGGGCTTGGCGTCTCGGGCAGCGGCGATGCGCTCGCCGGGATCGCCGGTGGCCTGCTCGCGCGCGGAGCCGATCCGCTCACGGCGTTGTTGTGGGCGGTGTGGCTTCACGGCGAAGCGGGGCGGGCATTGAGCGAGAAAGTGGGTCCCTTGGGCTTTCTCGCGCGCGAGATTCCGGGCGAAGTCCCGGCGCTCCTCAAGGATTCGTCACTTCGGGCCTGACCCGGGGCCTGCCTGCCCCTTTTGTGGCAGCCAAGCGAAAAAGGCAGGTCCTAAGTCAGGCCCGGGATGACGTTGACCTTGGCGCTATTCGTTCAAATAGCTGTCGAGCTCATCCCCGGCGAGCCGCACGACATGGATGACGTTGGTCGATCCCGCGGTCTTGAACGGCACCCCGGCCATGATCACCATTCGCTCACCCGGCGCGGCGAGGTGGTGGCGCAGCGCCATGCGCTTGGCCTTGCCGACCATTTCCTCGAAGCTCGACACATCGCGCGTGTGGACCGCATGCACCCCCCACTGCAGCCCCAATCGCCGCGCGACCTTCATGCTCGCGGTCATCACCAGCGTCTTGACCGGTGGCCGCTCGCGCGCGATTCGCCGCGCGGTCGATCCGCTGGTGGTATAGCAAGCCATTGCCTTGACCGAGAGTGTCTTGGCAATCTGCGCCGCGCTTTCCGACAAGGCGTCGGCCGCGGTCGCCTCGCTCGGGGTCTCGGTGAAATGGATCCGCGCCGAATAAATCGGGTCCGATTCGACGCTCTGCGCGATTCGGTCCATCATCTCGACCGCCTCGAGCGGATAGGCTCCCGCGGCGCTTTCGGCCGACAGCATGACCGCGTCGGCGCCTTCATAAATGGCGGTGGCGACATCGCTCACCTCGGCCCGTGTCGGCGTCGGCGAGACGATCATCGATTCGAGCATCTGCGTCGCCACCACCACCGGCTTGCCCGCCTGGCGCGCCATCGCCACGATCCGGTTCTGCAGCGGCGGCACACCCTCGGGCGGCAGTTCGACGCCAAGGTCGCCGCGCGCCACCATTACCGCATCGGCCAGTTCCAATATCTCGCTCAGCCGGTCGATCGCCTGCGGCTTTTCGATCTTGGCCATCAGCCCGGCCTTGTCGTCGACCAGGGCACGTGCCTCGGCGACGTCCTCGGGCCGCTGGACGAACGACAAGGCAATGTAATCGGCCCCCTGCTCGAGCGCGAAGGCAAGATCGCTGCGGTCCTTTTCGGTCAGCGCCGGGATCGGGATCAGCACGTCGGGAACGTTGACCCCTTTTGAATTGCTCACCTTCCCGCCGACTTCGACCACCGCCGCAATCTTGTCGGGCTCGACCGCGGCGACCCGCAGCCGAACCTTGCCGTCGTCGATCAGCAGCCGCGCATCCTTCTTGACCGCCGCGAACAGTTCGGGGTGGGGCAACTCGACCCGCGTCGCATCGCCCGGCGTGGTGTCGCGGTCGAACACGAACATCCGCCCCGCCTCGAGCATTGCCGATCCACCCTTGAAGCTTCCCACCCGCAATTTGGGCCCCTGCAAATCGAACAGGATCGTGGTCGGGCGATGAAGGCTTTTTTCAAGCCCGCGGATCGCCTCGACCAGCCGCGCCTTGTCGGCTTGCTTGCCGTGGCTCATGTTGATCCGGAACGCGTCCGCGCCGGCCTCCATCAGCGCCCGGATCATCTCGGGCGTGGACGACGCCGGACCCAGCGTGGCGAGGATCTTGACCTTGCGCGCACGCGGCTTGAGCATCGACACGATCATTCTCCGGACTGACTGTTGCGTGGCTGCCATAGCCATCTTGTCGATGCGTTCAACCGGCTTGAGCCCATCCTTGGCCTCGCCTACGAGGCCGCTCGATTGACGCCAACCATCCGGATTCGGGGATTTAAGACCATGAGCGAACCCAATGTCGCGGCCGACCAGCTGCGCTTGTTCATCGAGCGCATCGAGCGCCTCGAGGAAGAGAAAAAGGGCATCGCCGACGATGTGAAGGATGTTTACGCCGAGGCCAAGTCGACCGGCTACGACACCAAGACGATGCGCAAGATCGTCGCGCTGCGCCGGCTCGAAAGCCACGTCCGTCAGGAAGCCGACGCGCTGCTCGAAACCTACCGCAACGCGCTCGGGCTCGAATAGAATGACCGACGAGGGCGGTGCGGCGGACGGCGCGGCGGGGACATCCCCGACCAAGGCCGAACTTGCCCACCGCCTGCTCGCTTTATCGGGGCTCGAACTCGGCGACGAGGAACGCCGCGTACTGCAGGACATCGCCGGTGGATCGCTTACCAGCCGCGATGCCGGCGACGTCGCCGATGCCACCGCCACCTTCGGCCAGCGCCTGTCCGACCGCGTCGCGCGGATCGGCGGCTCATGGGGCTTCATCATTGCCTTCACCCTCGTCCTGCTGGCGTGGATCCTGCTCAATTCCGAAATCCTCAGTCGGGTCGGCAAGGCGTTCGATCCCTACCCCTTCATCTTCCTCAACCTGTTGCTGTCGACCGTCGCCGCGATCCAGGCGCCGATCATCATGATGAGCCAGAACCGCCAGTCGGCCAAGGACCGCCTCGCCGCGCGGCTCGACTATGAAACCAATTTGCGCGCCGAGCTCGACATCCTCCAGCTCCACCACAAGATCGACCACAACCTGGCCGAAACGCTGGGCTCGATCGACCGCCGCTTGGCCTCCCTTGAGCGAACTCGACCCATCGCCTAGGACGCCTCGCGACACTTCATTCGATCGAGGGTTTTTCGCCGTGGCCGGCCATTCCAAATTCAAGAACATCATGCATCGCAAGGGCGCGCAGGACAAAAAGCGCGCCGGCATGTTCTCCAAATTGAGCCGCGAAATCACCGTCGCGGCCAAGTCGGGCATGCCCGATCCCGACATGAACCCGCGCCTGCGCGCCGCGATCAACGCCGCCAAGGCGCAGTCGATGCCCAAGGACAATATCCAGCGCTCGATCGACAAGGCCGCGCGCGGCGATGCCGAGACCTATGAGGAAATCCGCTACGAGGGCTTCGGCCCCGGCGGCGTGTCGCTGATCATCGAGGCGCTGACCGACAACCGCAACCGCACCGCCACCAACGTCCGCACCGCCGTCTCCAAGAACGGCGGCAACCTCGGCGCCAGCGGCAGCGTCAGCCACGCCTTCGACCGCGTCGGGCTGATCAATTACCCCGCCACCGCGGGGACCGCCGAAAAAGTGTTCGACGCGGCCTTGGACGCCGGCGCGGAGGACGTTTCCTCGTCCGACGACGGCCACGAGATCTGGACCGAGATCGGCAGTTTGCACGAAGTCGCGAAAGCGCTCGAACCCGTCCTCGGCGAAGCCGAAGGCGCCAAGCTCGCATGGCGCCCGCAAGTCAGCATCGACGTCACCGAAACCGACGCCGCCACGCTCATCAAGCTGATCGACGCCCTCGACGAAGACGACGACGTCCAGCAAGTATGGGGCAATTACGAAGTTTCCGACGAAGTCATGGAGAAGCTGGGTTGACCCCTTTTCCCTCTCCCACCGGGAGAGGGAGGGGCCCATGCGCAGCATGGGAGGGTGAGGGTGACCGCCAGTTGATTCTGACCCTCACCCTTCCGCAGCTGCGCTGCTCCCTCCCTCTCCCGGAGGGAGAGGGAAAATGATCATCCTCGGCCTCGACCCCTCGCTGTCCTCGACCGGCTATGGCCTCATCCGCGCGACCGGCAACCGCCTCACCCACCTCGCCAACGGCCAGCTCAAGACCGACCCCAAACACCCCCTTCCCCAGCGCCTCGCGCATCTCGCGGCGCTGCTCGACGCGATCCTCGCCGACCACGCCCCCGACGCCGCCGCGGCCGAGGAAATCTTCGTCAACAAGAACCCGCAATCGACCCTCAAGCTGGCGCAGGCGCGCGGCGTCGTCCTGATGCTCGCCGCGCGTAGCGGCATCGAAGTCGGCGAATATGCCCCCGCCCTGATCAAGAAAGCCGTCACCGGCACCGGCGCCGCCGACAAGGCGCAAGTCCGCTTCATGGTCGAGCGGCTCCTCCCCGGCATAACCATCGCCGGCCCCGACGCCGCCGACGCGCTCGCCGTCGCGATCACCCATGCGCATCATCTGGCGAGCGCCCGCGCCGCCATTCGCTGAACTTTCGCCTTGCGCTCACCCTGCGCTTGTCGAAGGGTCGATATCGGCCTGGCGGAGATCCTTCGACAGGCTCGGGGCGAGCGGACGGGGAACGACGGTGATTGCACGATTGACTGGCCTGCTCGCCGAAACCTCCGCCGACGGCGCCGTGCTCGATGTCGCCGGTGTTGGCTACGCCGTCCTCGCCAGCGCCCGCACCCTCGACGCGATCGGCCCCCTCGGCGGCGAGGCCATGCTTCTCACCGAACTCCAGGTGCGTGAGGACAGCATGACCCTGTTCGCCTTCGGCTCGGCCGGCGAGCGCGAGGCGTTTCGCCAGCTTACGTCGGTCCAGGGTGTCGGCGGCCGCGTCGCACTGGCCATCCTCTCGACCCTCGACCCGGCCGAGCTCGCCACCGCCATCGCCCACGGCGACAAGGCGATGGTCGCGCGCGCCAACGGCGTCGGCCCCAAACTGGCGCAACGCATCGTCAACGAACTCGCCGGCAAGATGGGCAGCCCCGCGCTCGCCGCATCGCTCGGCGCCCCCGCCCCGCGCGGTGGCGCCGCCCACGACGCGCTATCCGCGCTCGCCAACCTCGGCTTCAAGCCCGCCGAGGCCAGCGCCGCGGTCGCCGCCGCCGCCGCCGACCTCGGCCCCGATGCAACGCTTGACGCCTTGGTCCGCCTCGCGCTGCGCAAGGCCGCCAAATAAGCTACATGTCGACGTCGGTCAGGATCTGCTGGTACAGCGTCTTGGCGCTCTCGGCATTGGGGGCACATCCCCCGCTTCGCACATAAAGGCACACCCGGTCCGGCGCGTCCCCGGCGCAGCCGATGCGCGTCGGGAAGCCGTCGGGCGGCGCGAAGTCGGTATCGGCAAGCATCGCATTAAAGGCCTGCGCCGTCGCCCCGGGATGCGCCATCGACGGCGCCTGCTCGGTCCGCAGCAAATAGATTGGGATCGGGCGATGGACAAAGGCATAGCCGAACTCGGTATATTGATAACGCGGCGCGGCGATCGCGCACACCCGCGGGTCGTGCGCCGCAATCGCCGCCAGCTGCGACGCCGCCCCGCTCTTACGCCAGCCAAAGCGATAGGCATCGGTGCTCGCCAGCATCAGCGACGCCGTCCCCCACAAGGCAATGATGACCAGCGTCACCACCGCCCCCTCGGGCCGCTTGAGCTGGCGCGTGCCCAGCCCGCGCCGCGCCAGCTCGACCGATCCGATCCCCGCCAGCACGACCAATATCTGCACCGACGGCCACAGATAGCGCCATTCCTTGTGCCCGATCAGCTGGTGGATGACGATATTGACCCAAGCCGCAATCAGCAGCGGCCGATGGCGCTTGCCCGCCAGCAGCGGCAGCAACAGGATCGGCGCCGCCATCGCCCGCCAGTAACGGCTCAGGTCGATGAGATAGGTCCAGGGACTGACCCCGCCGATCTTGAGCATCCGCCCGGCGCCGATATTCTGGCGATAATTGTTGAGGATCCACTCATAGGGCGCAAGTCCCATCGCAAGGTCGATCGCGCCCCCCGCGATGACCACCGGGATCCCCCCGGCCACCAGCCCGCGCCACAACCGCCAATCGCCCCGCGCGACCAGCAGCGCATAGACTGCAATTGCCGGCGCAAACTGGAACCGCAGCAGCCCGGCCAGCGCCATCAAAACCCCCGCCGCGACCACGCTTCGCATCCGCGCGCCGGCATGGAGCAACGCCGCACCGCCGAGGAAGCTCGCGACCGCCAGGCTTTCGCTCAGCGTCTGGACCTGGAACAGCACGCATTCGACCCAGATCGCGGTCACCGCCATCGCCACGATCGCATGCTGGCGCCCCGACCGCGCGCCGATCACACACGCCGACACGATCGCGGTCGAATTGAGCAGGGCGACCAGCGCCCGCGGCACCACGAGGTACGCGATCCCGCCCGGCTGCAGCCACTCGCCGAGCCGCATCGGCCCCGCCAGCGCGAGCGGGATCAGCCAACTGCGGATGAAATAGCGAAACTCCCACGGCACCACCCCGACCCCGAACACGATGCGGTGCGCCTGCTCGAGATATTGAATCGATTCGTCGGGATGATGCGCGCTGTACGGCGCGAACGCCGCCACCCGCAGCACCGCGCCGACCGCCAGGATCGCCCAGAACGGCCACGGCACCGACCGCACCCGCGCCATCACTCCGCGCCGCGCTCGCGGACTGCCCGCCTTCACCGTCGTCATCGCTTCAGCCCCCGTCTGCTTGCCCACTGCCTTAGCCAATCTTCTCCTAAAGGATCGCAAATATTGCAGGCCGGCCTTGTCCAACCTCGGCGAAACTGTGCAATCGTCACCCGATGACCACCGACCCCGCCCGAATCACCACCCCCGAGCGCCAGGTCGAGGACGTCGATGCCGCGCTGCGTCCGAAATCGCTTGACGAATTCGTTGGGCAGCAGGGGGCGCGCGAGAATTTGCGGATCTTCGTCAATGCCGCCAAGGCGCGCGGCGAGGCGCTCGACCATGTCCTGTTCTTCGGCCCCCCTGGGCTCGGCAAGACCACGCTCGCGGGAATTTTGGCGCGCGAAATGGGGGTCGGCTTTCGCGCCACTTCAGGCCCGGTGATCGCCAAGTCGGGCGACCTCGCCGCGCTGCTCACCAACCTCGAGGACGGCGACGTGCTGTTCATCGACGAGATCCACCGTCTGTCCCCCGCGGTCGAGGAAATCCTCTATCCGGCGATGGAGGACCGCGCGCTCGATTTGATGATCGGCGAGGGCCCTTCGGCGCGCAGCGTGCGCATCGACCTGCCGCCCTTCACGCTCGTCGGCGCGACCACCCGCCAGGGCCTGCTCACCACCCCGCTGCGCGACCGCTTCGGCATCC
>CAXSCF010000072.1:0-9981 GCA_964235815.1 uncultured Sphingomicrobium sp. | reverse complement strand
CTGGCAGGTCGCCGCCGACGCCAATGCCGCGGGCGCGATGTATCCCGACCAGTCGCTCTACCCCGCCAATGCCGGACCCGAGCTTGCCAAGCGGATCAACAAGACGCTCCAGCGCGCCGATCAGGTCGAAGTGTCGGAGGGCGGCGCGCAACGCGACTGGTTCGTTCCGATCGTCGCCGATGCCGAGGCCGGGTTCGGCGGGCCGTTGAACTGCTTCGAGATCATGAAGGCCTATATCGAGGCGGGGGTCGCCGCGGTCCATTTCGAGGACCAGCTGGCGAGCGAGAAAAAGTGCGGGCATCTGGGCGGCAAGGTGCTCATCCCGACCCAGGCTCACATCCGCAACCTCGACGCCGCGCGGCTGGCGGCGGACGTCAGCGGGGTTCCGACGCTGATCGTCGCGCGGACCGATGCCGAAAGCGCCAAGTTGATCACCTCGGACATCGACGAGCGCGATCGCCCGTTCCTGACCGGCGAGCGCACCCCGGAAGGATTCTTCCGCCTCAAGGAGGGCACCGGGCTCGACCATTGCATAGCGCGCGGGCTCGCCTTCGCGCCCCACGCCGACGTGCTGTGGTGGGAAACCAGCCACCCCGATCTCGACGATGCGCGCACTTTCGCCGAAGCGATCCACGCCCAGTATCCGGGCAAGCTGCTGGCCTATAATTGCAGCCCCAGTTTCAACTGGAAGGCCAAGCTCGACGAAGCGACGATCGCCAAGTTCCAGCGCGAATTGGGGGCGATGGGATACAAGTTCCAGTTCGTCACCTTGGCCGGTTTCCACAGCCTCAACCACGGCATGTTCGAACTGGCCAGCGGCTATAAGGATCGCGCGATGAGCGCTTATTCCGAATTGCAGACCGCCGAATTCGCAAGCGAAGCCGCCGGCTACACCGCGACCCGCCATCAGCGCGAGGTCGGCACCGGCTATTTCGACCGCGTCGCGATGGCGGTCGGAGGCGGGCAGGCGTCGACCACCGCTTTGGGCGAATCGACCGAAGCGGCGCAGTTCGCGACCGCCGCCGCCTGATTCCAGCGACACAATGAGGAGACGATCGATGGACAAGACATATTGGGTGATCGGCGGCGAATATGACGCCGAATTCAAGGCGCTGGTCGATGGCACGCAGCGCGTGTCCGGGCCCTTCGCCGACGAGCTTCGCGCGCGCACCGAATGGCAGCGGCTGACCTGCCATGACGGATGGTGCGCGACCGAACGCTATCATATCACGGTCGAGAATCGCGCGTGAGCGATGCCGAGGTCGCCGAGCGCCGGCCCGATGTGAAACCGAGCCGGCATCCCCGTGCGGGCGAAGTGCTGAGCGATCAGGCGCTGAGCTTCCTTGCCGCGCTCCATCGCCGTTTCGATGTCGGGCGCAAGGCGCTGCTGGCGGCGCGGGTCGAGCGTCAGGCGCGGTTCGACGCCGGCGAAATTCCCGACTTTCGCACCGACACCGCCGATCTGCGCGCCGCCGACTGGCGCGTCGCGCCCGCGCCGGCCGACCTCGCCGACCGCCGGGTCGAGATCACGGGACCAACCAATGCCAAGATGATCATCAATGCGCTCAATTCGGGCGCCAAGGTGTTCATGGCCGATTTCGAGGACGCCACCGCCCCCGCGTTCGACACGCTGATCGACGGCCAGGTCAATCTGATCGACCGCTGGCGCGGCGCCTTGGCCTATGACGATCCGGCGACGGGCAAGGCTTATCGTCTCGGGCCCAACCCCGCGGTGCTGATCGTTCGCCCGCGCGGGCTCCACCTCGACGAAGCGCATGTCACAATCGATGGTGCGCCGCTGTCGGGATCGCTGTTCGATTTCGGGCTTTACCTGTACCATAATGCCAAAGCCGCGATCGCCACTGGGTCGGGTCCCTATTATTACCTCCCCAAGCTCGAGGGCGGGGTCGAGGCGGCGTGGTGGTCGGACGTGATTTCTTTTGCCGAGGCCGCGCTCGACCTGCCGCGCGGGACGGTGCGCGTGACCTTGCTCATCGAAACGCTGCCCGCGGCGTTCGAGATGGACGAGATGCTGTTCGCGCTGAAGGACCATGTCGTCGGGCTCAATTGCGGGCGGTGGGACTATATCTTCAGCTTTATCAAACGCTTCGGTCGGTCGCCCGAGCGTCTCGTTCCCGACCGCTCGGCGATGACCATGGACCGCGCTTTCCTCGCCGCTTATTCGCTCCGGCTGATCGCCACCTGCCATCGCCGCGGCGCCCATGCGATGGGCGGGATGGCTGCCGCGATTCCCGTCAAGGACGACGAAGCCGCCAATGCCGCCGCCTTCGCGCGCGTCGCCACCGACAAGCGCCGCGAGGTCGCCAACGGCCATGACGGCACCTGGGTCGCGCACCCTGCCTTGGTGCCCGTGGCCTTAAAAGAGTTCTCTTCGATGACTGGCCCCAACCAGCTTCACGTCATACCCGCTACCCTCCCCGATCGCGCCGCGATGCTCGACCTCCACACCGGCCCCCGCACCGAAGCCGGCGCGCGTGAGGCGATTCGCGTCGGGGTGCAATATCTCGCCGCGTGGATCGGCGGGCGCGGCGCGGTGCCCTTATACGGCCTGATGGAAGACGCCGCGACCGCCGAGATCTGCCGCATGCTGCTGTGGCAGTGGCGCCGGTTCGACGCTCCGCTCGACGACAAGCGAATATTCGACGAAGCGCTGTTCGCCGCCTTGCTCGACGAGGAAGTCGCGGCCATCTCCGACCTTCCCCATCTTGCGCCAGCCGTGAGCTTGTTCGCGCAACTCGTTCGCGCCGAACAGCCGGCCGAGTTCCTCACGCTTCCCGCGCAATCGCTGCTCGACGCCGCGGCGCTCGGGTGACTATAGCTCGGCGCGATGAGCGACGAGGCCATGACCCGCGAATATCGCACCGGAAGTGATCCGCGCACCCTGCGCGATGCGCTCGGCTGTTTCGCGACCGGGGTGACGGTGGTCACCTGCGTCGATGCGGCGGGGGATCCGGTCGGGTTGACCGCGAACAGCTTCACCGCGCTCAGCCTCGAGCCGCCGTTGCTGCTGGTGTGCGTCGCCAAGGCGGCGACGAGCGCGGCGCCGCTGGCTGACGCCGTCTCGTTCGCGGTCAACGTCCTGCAGACCTGCCAGCAACCCGCCTCGATCACCTTTTCGACCCGCGGCGAAGATCGTTTCGGCCGGACCGAATGGAGCGTCGGCGAGCATGGCGCACCAGTGCTGATGGATTCGCTGTCGGTCTTCGAGTGCCGCCGCCAGGCGGTTCACGACGGCGGCGATCACCTGATCCTGGTCGGGGAAGTGGTCAAGGCGAGCTTCGAGCCCGGACTCGACCCCTTATTATATTTTCGGGGATCGTATCGCCGGCTCCACTTCGATTGACAGCTGAACGACCGCACCACCAGAGATAGACTCAATGGCAAAAAACGAGCAACCTCGAACAATGGCGGAACGGGGGCCAATAGAGTCGCAGGACGCGCGCGCGGCCGAGTCGATGAATTTCACCTTTTCGGCGATCCGGGCGGTGGCCGACGCGGTGCCGACGATGATCGCCTTTTGCGACGCCGGTCTTCGCTATCACTTCGTCAACCGCGCTTTGGCCGAATGGTTCGAGCGGCCGCGCAGCGAAATCTTGGGTCGGACCATGCGTGAGATGCTTGGCGAGCAAGCGTATCCGATACGCGAACCGATGCTGAAGGCGGCGCTGGCGGGCGAGCGCCAATGGTTTGCCACCGAGTTTGAGCATCCGACCCGCGGGCCCTTGGCGGTCCAGACGGAATATCTTCCCCAGATCGGCAGCGACGGGGAGGTGATCGGGCTCGTCATGCTGGTCGAGGACGTCACCGAGCAGCGCATCGCGGGGCGCGCGCTCAAGGAGAGCGAGGCGCGGTTTCAGCTGATCGCCGATTCCGCCCCGGTCCCGATGTGGGTCACTCGCCTCGACCGCACGCGCGACTTCGTCAACGACGCCTATGTCGAATTGATGGGGGTCAGCCGCGAAGAGGCGCAGCGGATCGATTGGGCGACGAGGATCCATCCTGAAGACCGCAAGCAGATGATCGCTGCAACCCTGGCCGGGGAAAGAAGCGGCCAGAGCTTCACGGTCGAGGCACGATTCGCGCTCAAGCCCGACGAGTTCCGCTGGATGCGCGCGGTATCGCGGCCGCGACGCGATGCCGAAGGTCAGCTGGTCGGCTACATCGGCGCGGCCACCGACATCACGCTGATCAAGGAAGCCGAAATCGAGCTTCGCCGTCAGGTCGACGAACGCACCGCGGCGCTGAGTGCGAGCGAGGAGCGCTTTCGCGCGATTTTCGACACCGTGCTCGAAATCATCGTCCTGCTCGATCCGGACGGCACCGTGCTTGAGGTCAATCGCACGCAGGCGAGCTGGCGCCATCCGACCCCGCGGATGGCGATCGGACGCAAATTGTGGGAATCGCCGACGCTCGACCAATTCCCGCAGCACACCGAATTGCTGCGGCAGGCGGTGTGGCTCGCCGGGCAGGGGCAGACCTTTTCGACCGAGGTGGAAATGCCGCGAGAGGGCGTCGCCACGGCGTTCCTCGATGTATCGATTCAGCCAGTGCGCGATGCCGACGGCGCGATCAATTATCTCTTGTTCGAAGCGCGCGACATCACCGAATTGAAAGCCGCGCAGGAGCAGTTGCGTCAAAGTCAAAAGATGGAAGCGCTCGGCCAACTGACCGGCGGCATCGCACACGATTTCAACAATTTGCTGACCGTAATCGTCGGCGGGCTCGACCTGATTTCAAAAAAGGTCGGTGACGAAAAGCTCAAGCGCTATGCCGACAATGCGCTCTCGGCGGCCGAACGCGGAGCGCGACTGACTGCGCAATTGCTCGCCTTCAGCCGCGTGCAGAAGCTTGAGCCGCGGCCGGTCGACGTCGCCATGCTGATCGAAAACATGCGCCCCTTGCTGCGCAACGTGCTCGGGCCGGCGATTTCCAAGCGCTTCGACCTTGATCGCGCGATGCCGCCCGTCATGGCCGACCCGACGCAGCTCGAGCTTGCGGTGCTCAACCTTGCCATCAATGCCCGCGACGCGATGCCGGGGGGCGGCACGCTCCATCTCGGCACTCGCAGCGTCAGCGTCGCCGGCGATTCCGAAATGATCGATGGCGACTATGTCGAGGTGGCGATCGGCGACACGGGGAGCGGAATGCCGCCAGAGGTGGCCGCACGCGCGTTTGAGCCATTTTTCACCACCAAGGATGTCGGCAAGGGGACCGGCCTTGGCCTGTCGATGGTCTATGGAGTCGCGCGCCAGTCGGGGGGGACGGCGCGGATCGAGAGCACTCCCGGAGAAGGCACGACGGTCAGGCTTTATTTCCGCCGCGCGCCCATCGACGGCGCGAAGGCGGAGGATCAACCGGATCATCTTACCGCCGAGCATGCCGGAAGCAGCGCCTCGATCCTCGTGATCGACGATGATCCCGACGTGCGCGAATTTATCGTCGCCAGCTTGGTCGAATGCGGACATCGCGTCCGCGCCGCCCCCGACGGGCCGAGCGGATTGGTGCTGTTCGCCGCCGAACGGCCAGAGCTGGTCGTGATCGACTTCATCATGCCGGGAATGTCGGGAGCCGAAGTGGCGCGACGGCTTCTTGCCGACGTCCCCGATCAACTCTTGTTGTTCGTCTCCGGCTATAGCGAGACCGCGGCAATTTCCCGTGCCGCGCCCGATGC
The DNA here is from genome assembly GCA_964235815.1 of uncultured Sphingomicrobium sp. Classification (GTDB taxonomy): domain Bacteria; phylum Pseudomonadota; class Alphaproteobacteria; order Sphingomonadales; family Sphingomonadaceae; genus Sphingomicrobium. The sequence continues at coordinate 4,289 of CAXSCF010000072.1, read as the reverse complement.
GCCTTTGCTGACCAAGCCGTTCCGTGCCGAAGCGCTCGATCAAGCGGTCAGCGAAATCCTGATCAAGCGCGCCGCGGCGGCGGGATCCGCCGCGTGATGCGTGGCGAAGATATGATCTTCGCGTTCGCGCTCGCGCTTGGTGTCGCTGCGTCCGCGCCGTCGCTCGCCGGCTTCGCGCCGCAGCCTGCGCCGAGCGCGCCGAACGCCTCGGCCGAACGCTCGTCCGCCCCCAATCCTCGCGCCATCGAATTTCTCGACCGCGACGCCGCCGTGCGCGCTTGGGCGTTGCGCGGCTACGACGCCAATCATGATGGCTGGCTGACCAGTTTCGAAGCCCAGGCCGCGCTCGACGCATTTCGCGACATCGCCGACGAAGATCGCGACGGTCATATCACGCTGCGCGAATATGATGGCGCGGTGGCCTTCGTCCGCGCCCGTTACTAGCGCCGCTTCAGCTGGCCAGCTGCCGCGCGCCGAGCCCGGTAACCATCTGATTGGCGCGTTCGTAGCTTAGCGGCCGTCCGAACAAATAACCCTGGATGGTGTCGACGCCAAGATCGCGCATGCGCTCGAAATCCTCGGCGGTCTCGACCCCTTCGGCGGTGACGTTCATGCGGAAGCTTTTGGCGAGCTGGACGATCGACTGGATAATCGCGACATTTTCGGGACGGGTCCCGGCTTCGCGAACGAAGCTGCCGTCGATCTTCAATTTGTGGAACACGGCCTTGTTGAGGTAGCCGATGGACGAATAGCCGGTTCCGAAATCGTCGAGCGCTATCCCCACGCCGAGCGCGCGCAGGCGCTTCATCACGTCGAGCGTCTGGTTGCTGTCGCCAAGGAACACGCCTTCAGTGACCTCGAGCTCGATGCGGTTGCCGGGCAATTTGTTGCGCGACAAAGCAAGGCTGACGATGTTGGGCAAGGACGGCGCGACGATCTGTTTCGGGCTGATGTTGATCGCCACGGTGATCGGCTCGGGCCAGGTCGCCGCGGCGCGCACGGCTTCCTCGATGACCCATTCGCCAAGCTGAAGCATCAGTCCGCATTCCTCGGCCACCGGGATGAAGACCGGCGGCGGGATCAGCCCGCGCTTGGGATGGTTCCAGCGGATCAGCGCCTCGAACCCGACCAGTTTCTGGGTGCGGGCGTTGACCAACGGCTGATAGACGAGGTGGAACTGCTTGGCGACGATCGCGGTGCGCAGGTCGGTCTCAAGCTGGATACGGTCCTCCTGCTCCGACTGCAGTTCGGACGAGAAATATTTGGTTACGCCGCGGCCCGCGCCCTTGGCTTCGTACAGCGCGAGATCGGCCTTGAGAATGAGGTCGTCGACCGTCGCCCCGTCGATTGGGCCGAACGCGCAGCCGATCGATACGCCGATGCGAATCTCGGTCTGGTCGATCATATAGGGTTCGGCGATCGATTTGAGGATCCGGTCGGCGAGGCTTTCGACCTTGAGCCGCGATTGCGCGTCACTCACCACGATGGCGAATTCGTCGCCGCCCATGCGGCCGACGTGGCCATCGCCCGCGACCTCGTCGCACAAGCGCTTGGCCACCGCCTGGAGCACGGCGTCGCCCTTGGGGTGGCCGAAGGTGTCGTTGACCGGCTTGAATCCGTCGAGGTCGAGGAACATGATCGCGCAGGGCACATTGCTCGTGACCGCGGTGCGCAAGGCCTCGCCGAGCAACTGGCGGACCCGGCCGCGATTGGGCAGGCCGGACAAAACGTCCATGTTGGCAAGGTGGGTCAACCGTTCCTGAGTCTGACGCACTTCGGTGATGTCGCTGCCGACCCCGCGGAAGCCTTCGAAGCGCCCGGCGGTATCGATGATGGGATCGCCCGCGATCGAGATCCAGCGCGTCCCGCGCGCGGTTTTTAATTCCATCTCGAGCTGGTTGAAAGGCTGCTTGCCGAGGAGCACCCGGCCAAGCTCGGCATGCCCGCCAAGCAAAGCGGGGAGCGAATGACCAAGGATCGCCGACGACGGACGCCCGAGCAGCGCCGTCATGCGACTGCTGATGTAGGTCACGCGATTCTCGCCATCGACCTGCCATAGCCACCCCACGCCGCGTTGCTCATATTCCTGGAGGAGCAAGCTCGAACTGGCCGATTGCGAACCGAAGTCGGCGTTGGTCTCGAGCTGGCTCAATGCCCAGCGCGCGACCGTCACCACCCCGAACACCGCAACTCCGATGGTGAACAGGATCGACAGCATGTGGCCCAGCGGAATCGTCTCGCGCGCCATGATCAGAATGATGCTGAGCGCAGCCACGAAGCTCGACATCCACGCCGTGACGCAGGCGGGAACGACCACCAGTCCCAGCGCGGCGACACCGAGGCCGGCGAGGATCGACGCGGCGACGACCTGCAGATCGGGGCTGAGCGAGGAGAAGGAGAGGACCGGGAGCGAGAGGAAGAGACCGGCGCGGACCAGCACTTCGCCGACCATCTGCCACTGCGGGACCTTGCGCCCCGAGCGGCCAACATGGGTGATAGCCTGGGTCCGGGCGAGATGCATCGCGGCGAGGTTGCCGACCGCGACCACGCCGACCCACCCTAGCAGCAACAGCGCCGGGACGTGGCCGTAGAGGCTCGCTGCGAGGAGCAGCGCGGCGACCGCATTGGCCGACGCGAAAAAGGCCGACAGCTGGCTGCGCGCGAGCAATTGCGTGTCCCGCAAGGGTGAACTCATATCGTCGTCGCTGCTCGGCGCGTCCTGCGACAGGCCCAGCGACTCGCCGCCGGGAAGGCGGGCCGAGATCATGCGCTTATATCGGTCCGGTGCTTCGTACATACGCCCATCCACTGTTGCGAGACGGATGTTACGGGCAAGAGCGTTACTTCGCGGTTAAAGGGTGCGCCACTGCGGGTGCGCCGAGCCCAAGCTTGTCGAGGTCGCGAACGACCAGCGGATGGTAGGACGGCCGCGCCGCTGCATAGAGGCGAACTGCCTCCGCCCGGCCCCACGGGGTGGCGGCCAGCGACTTGTACAAGGGTATGACATATTTGCCTCGGCCCTGGGCGGTGACGAATTGTTCGACCGAAGGCATCGCCGCCGCATATCGATTGCAGACCGCGAGATCGAGCCAGGCGAAGCGCACCTCGCTGTTGCGACTGGCGTTGAGGCCGAAGGCATGCTCGAGCGCGGCCAGTCGCGCGGCGGGCTGGACGCGCTTCAAACGGGTAATGAAACGCAGCCGCTCGTCGGTGTCCCATCGGCTCCACGCCGCGGTATCGGGGGTGCCGCCGCGGTCGAACGCCACAACTGCCTGGTCGACCGCGGCGAAGGCGGCGGGATCGGCGGGAACGGCGTTGGACGGGATCCCAGGCTGATAAACCCATTGGTCGAGCATCAATTTCCGCTCCAGCCCCGCGTCGCCCTTGATCAGATGGACGCGCAGATCGGCCAGGAACAAGGACGAGGTGACCGGCTGGAAATTATGGCGGTCGAACCAGCCCTTTAAATAAGCGTCGAATCGCTCGCGCCCGACATTGGCCTCGATCATGCGCAGGAACGCCGCGCCTTTTTCATAAGCGATGTCGGTCAGCCCGTCGTCGGGATGGCGCCCTTTCAACTCCTGGTGAAGCTGCGTATCCTTGCCGCTGGGTCCGCCGTTTTCGGCGACCGCTTTGTCGGTCGCGTCGATGCCGAGCGCGACCTGCTGCGCGGCGACCTTCTTGCCGTAAAGCGATTCGACGATGCGCCGCTCGGCGTAGGTCGTCATGCCCTCGTTGAGCCAGATGTCGCCCCAGGTCGCATTGGTCGCGAGGTTCCCCGACCAGCTGTGCGCCAGTTCGTGCGCGATCAGGCTGACCAAGCTCTTGTCGCCGGCAATGAAGGTTGGGGTCAGGAAGGTCAGGGTCGGATTTTCCATCCCCCCGAACGGGAAGGACGGGGGCAGCACCAGCATGTCGTAGCGGCCCCATTTGTAGGGGCCGTACAATTGCTCGGCGGCGGTGACCATCTTCTCGGTATCGGCGAGCTCGGCGGCGGCGGCATCGAGCATCGACGGTTCGGTCCACACCCCGGTGCGCGGCCCGAGCGGCTTGAAGGCGAGGTCGCCGACGGCGATCGCGATGAGGTACGGCGCGACGGGATGGTCCATCTTGAACGAGAAGACGCGCGCCCTGCCCTCGCTCACCGGATCGGCCGCGCGCGGCGCCGACATCACCGCGGTCAGCGGCTGGGCGACGCGGATGCGCGCTTCCCAGCTCTGGCGGATGCCGGGCGAATCCTGGGTCGGGATCCAGCTGCGGTTCTCGATCGATTCGCCCTGGCTGAACAG
>CAXSCF010000071.1:0-10011 GCA_964235815.1 uncultured Sphingomicrobium sp. | reverse complement strand
TCACCGCAGCTTCAGCGTGGCAAGCCCGGCGAGCGCAAGCACGAAGCTGATGATCCAGAAACGGATCACCACCGTCGGTTCGCTCCACCCGATATGCTCGAAATGGTGGTGGATCGGGGCCATCTTGAACACCCGCCGGCCATAACGCTTGAAATAGAACACCTGGATGATGACGCTGACCGCTTCGAGCACGAACAGCCCGCCGACCACGACCAGCACGAATTCATGGTGCGCCGCGACCGACACCGCGCCCAGTGCGCCGCCGAGCGCGAGGCTGCCCGTATCGCCCATGAACACCGCCGCGGGGGGCGCGTTGAACCACAAAAAGGCGAGCCCGGCGCCGATGATCGCCAGCAGCAACACCGTCAAATCGCCGACCCCGAGCACATGCGGGATGCCGAGATAGGTCGCGAACTTGGCGTTGCCGACGAGGTAAGCGATGATCGTGAAGGCGATCGAGGCGATGATCACCGGCATCGTCGCCAGCCCGTCGAGCCCGTCGGTCAGATTGACGCTGTTGCCGAACGCCACGATCACGAACGCCCCGAACGGGATATAAAGCCAGCCGATGTCCGCCACCGGGCCGGTGTAGAACGGCAGGTACAAATTGGTCCCGCCCCACCCGACCATCAGCCAGGTGGCGAATCCGGCGATGGCAAATTCGAGCGCAAGCCGCATCTTGCCGCTGAGGCCGGCATGGTGCGCCTTTTTGACCTTGTCATAATCGTCGAGGAACCCGATCAGCCCGAATCCCGCCGTGACCAAGAGGCACGCCCACGTGTAGCGGTTGGTGAGGTCCATCCACAGCAGGACCGAGGCCCCGATCGAGATCAGGATCAGCAGGCCGCCCATCGTCGGGGTGCCGCGCTTCGCGAGATGGCTTTGCGGGCCATCGGCGCGGATCGGCTGGCCCTTGCCCTGCTTGAGGCGCAGCCAGCGGATGAACGCCGGGCCAAGCAAGAGGCCGATCAGCAGCGCGGTCGCGCTCGCCGCGCCCGCGCGAAAGCTGATGTAGCGGATCAGGTTGAGGATGCCGGGGAACCCCAGATGCTCGGCGATTACATAGAGCATGACGCGCCCCCTGCCATCGCTTCGACCAGCCGCGCAAGCCCGATCGAGTTGGACGCCTTGACCAGCACCGCGTCGCGTGGCCGGACGAGCGAGCGGAGCAGCGCCGCCGCGCCGTCGGCATCGTCGGTCCGGTCGATCGCGATAGTGTCGCCGAGCGCCGTCGCGAGCGGGTCCATCTCGTGCCCCACCAATATCAAATGATCGATGCTCGCCTCGATCACCGCCGGGGCGAGCGCGGCGTGGAGCTCGGCGCCGGTCGGGCCAAGCTCGCGCATCGGCCCGAGCACCGCGATCCGCCGATCGACATCGCGTTCCTCGCCGAGCGCCTTGAGAGTCGCCGCCATCGACGCGGGATTGGCGTTGTAGCTTTCGTCGATCAGCAGAAAATGGCCATCGCCCGCAGCCAGCCGATGGCGCTCGCCGCGTCCCTTGAGCCCGCCCATGTCGGCCAGCGCCAGTCCGGCCGCTGCAAGGTCCGCGCCGACCGCCTCGACTGCTGCCAGCACGGCGAGCGCATTGGACACCCAATGATCGCCGCGCTGGGCGATGGTGAAGGTCAATTCGCTTTCGACCAGCCGCGCGGTGACCAGGCTGCCGCCATTGTCGGAGCGGACCGCATGGATCGCGATCACGTCGGCCGCGCCGCTGCCAAAGGTGACGATGCGATGGACGGCGCGCCGCGCTGCCCTCAGCAACCGGTCGCGCTGCGGCGTGTCTTCGGGAATGATCGCAACGCCGTCGGCCTCGAGCCCTTCGAAGATTTCGGCCTTGGCGTCGGCGATCGCCTCGATCGAGCCGAGATGTTCGATATGCGCCGAGGCGATGGTCGTGATTAGCGCGACATGGGGGCGGACGAGACGCGTCAGCGCGGCGATCTCGCCGGCGTGGTTCATCCCCATCTCGAGCACGGCGAACTCGCTGTCGCGCGGCATCCGCGCCAGGCTCAGCGGAACCCCGGTGTGATTGTTGTAGCTCTTGACCGAGCGGTGGACCTTGCCCCGGGCGAAGCGCTCGATTGCCGCGTAGAGCGCTTCTTTGGTCGAGGTCTTGCCGACTGACCCCGTTACGCCGATCACCGTCCCGTCGAGCCGCGCCCGTGACGCGACGGCGAGGTCGGTAAGCGCCTGCGCCACATCGCCGACCAGGACATGCGGACCTTCGACGGGGCTGCTGACCAGCGCCCCGGCCGCGCCTGCGGCGAAGGCGCGGGCGACGAACTGATGCCCGTCGGCGACCGTTCCCGGCATCGCCACGAACAGATGCCCGGCTTCGACCTCTCTGCTGTCGAAGGTCACCCCCGACACGTCGAACGCGGCGCTTGCACGACCCCCGGTGGCGGCCTCGATCTCCGCCGAGGTCCACAGCGCGGTCATGCCGCGCACTCGCGCGCGACCTTGACGTCATCGAAGGGAAAGACGCGCTCGCTGTCGCCGGCACCGACGATCTGGCCCTGTTCGTGGCCCTTGCCCGCGATCAGCACGATGTCACCGCTGCGCGCCATCGCCACCGCCGCCGCGATCGCCTCGCGCCGGTCGCCGATCTCGGTCGCCCCGGTGGCACCGGCCAGCACCGCGTGGCGGATCGTGGCGGGATCCTCGCCGCGCGGATTGTCGTCGGTGACGATCACGACCTCGCTCAGCCGGGCCGCGACCGCACCCATCGCGCCGCGCTTGCCTTGATCGCGATCACCACCGGCGCCGAGCACGGTGATCAGTCTGGCACCCTCGGCGACGTGCGGCCGGAGCGCGGCGATCGCCGCCTCGACCGCGTCGGGGGTGTGCGCGTAGTCGACATAGACCGGCGCTCCATCGCGCCCGATCACCGCGCGCTCCAACCGCCCGCGGACCGGCGCCACCCGTGCCATCCCGCGCAGGGTTTCGCTCCACGTCCCCCCCGTCGCCAGCACAAGCCCCGCCGCGACCAGCACGTTGGCGACCTGGTAAGCGCCGATCAGCGGCAGGCTGAGGCGATAGTCGTGCCCGGCGTGGCGTATATAGAGATCCTGGCCGAGCGCGGTCGAGCGGCGGCCGGTGAGCATGATCGTCTCGCCCTTTTGCCCGACCGTCAGCAGCTTGAGCCCGCGCATCGCCGCCCGAGCCAAGACCGCTTCCGACTTGGCATCGTCGGCCCACACCACCGCCGCGCCATCGCTCGCCACGACCTCGTCGAATAACCGCATCTTGGCCTCGAAATAGCTCTCCATGTCGCCGTGGTAATCAAGGTGATCGCGACTCAGATTGGTGAACGCCGCGGCCGTCACCGGCACCCCCTCGGCGCGAAACTGGTCCAGCCCGTGCGACGAGGCTTCGTAAGCGACGTGGCTGATCCCCATCCGCGCCAGCCCCGCCATGTTGCTGAGGAAGGTCACCACATCGGGGCTGGTCAGACCGGTCTTGACCTGGTCGTCGGCGGTGGTCACGCCAAGCGTCCCGATCGAGGCCGAGCGATGCCCCGCCATGCGCCACAACTGCCGCGCCAGTTCCACACTCGAGGTTTTGCCGTTGGTCCCCGTCACCGCGACGATCGTTTCAGGGTAAGGCGCGTAAAAGCGTGCCGCGAGGTCGGCAAAGGTCCGGCGCGGCTCGCCCGATGCGATATGTGCCGCGCCGGTCACCTCGGCCTCGCGGCGAGCGACGACCGCGACCGCACCGCGCGCCACCGCTTCGGCGATGAACGCCTCGCCGTTGAAACGCGCGCCGCGAAACGCGCCGAACACGTTGCCCGGCGCGACCTGGCGATGATCGAGGGCAAAGCCCGTCACGTCGACTCCCGCGTCGATGCCGGCAAGATCGCCCAGTCGCATGGCGCCTTACTCGCCCTTTTCGTGGATGTAGGGAAGCACCTCGGCCATGTTCGGCTCGCGCTTCTTGTCGGGGTGAATGCCGAGCATCGGAGCGATCCGAGCCACCGTCCGCCCGAACGCCGGGGCGGCATTCCAGCCGGCGGTGCTGAACCCGAACGTCTTCGCGGTTGCGTGGGGGGCGTCGAGCATCATCACCATCGTGTACTGGGGGTCGTCCATCGGGAACACGCCGGCGAAGCTCGTGATGTTGACCGTCTTGCTGTAATGCCCGTCGATCACTTTCTGCGCTGTCCCGGTCTTGCCGCCGACGCGATACCCAGGGGCGTCGGCGTTCTTGCCGGTGCCGTTGGTAACCACCAGTCGCAGCATGCTGCGCATGCGATAGCTGGTACGCTCGCTGAACACCCGACGGCCCGCGACGACCTTGTGACCCGCATCGACCTTGAGGATCGTCGCCGGGCGATAAAGCCCGCCGTTGTACAGCGTTGCATAGCCCGTTGCGAGGTGGAGCGGGGTGACCGCGATGCCCTGGCCGAACCCGACGTTCATCACCTCGAACGGACCCCACCGCGACCCCGGCGTCAGTGTCCGGCCGCGCTCGCGCAGCTCAATTCCGATTTTGTCGAGGAAGCCCATCTTGGCGAGAAACGCCTTTTGCCGGTCGCGTCCAATCTGATCGGCGATCTGCGCGGTGCCGATATTGGAGCTTTCCATCAGGATCTCGGCCACCGAGCAGGCGCGCCCGAAGGGATGTGTGTCATGGATGACATGGCCGTAGACGTGAAGTTCGTGCGGGCAGTTGTAGATTTGCCCAGGTCCCTTCACCGTCCCCGAGTCCATCGCCATCGCGACGGTGAACGGCTTGAAGGTCGAGCCCAGCTCATAGACGCCCAGCGTGGCGCGGTTGAAGCGCGCCTCGGGGCTGCCATTGCCCGCCGCATTGGGATTGAGCTGCGGCAGCGAAGTCATCGCCAGCACTTCGCCGGTGTGAATGTTCATCACCACGCCCGCCGCGCCGATCGCCGAAAATTCGGTCATCGCCGCCTGAAGCTCATGCTCGAGGGCCTGCTGCACTGGGCTCGAGATCGACAGAACCAGCGGCGATCCACGCTTGGCGGCGTCGATCAGGCGCGCGTTAAAGGCGCGTTCGACCCCGCTGCTGCCATTGCCGTCGACATCGGTATAGCCCAGCACATGCGCCGCCAGCGCGGTCTGCGGATAAAGTCGGTCGGGCTCGCGCGACAAAGCCAGCCCGGGCTCGCCGAGCGCGTTAATCGCATCGACCAGCCCTGGAGCCGCGCGGCGCCGCAGGTAAAAGAATTTCTGCTTGGACCGGAGCATCGCAAGATAAGATGCGGCGTCCTTTTCGGGCATCAGCTGGCTAAGTTTTTGGGCGAGCGCGAACTTGTCGCCGATGACCTGCGCCGGCTGGAGCCCGATCGTCCACGCATCGATCGTCACCGCCAGCGATTGGCCGTCGCGATCGACCACGTCGCCGCGCTGGGGCGCAAGATCGATCGCCCCGCCCTTGCGCCCGGCATGGTCGCCGAACGCCGCGAGGTAGATCAGCCGCAAGACGATGAACAGGACGATCGCGCCATAGACAACCATCCCGATCATCAACCGCTGGTGCATGATCGCCAGGATCTGGCGGCGCTGCCCGACCAGACGGAGCCGCTCGGGCCGTGCGACGAGAGCGGGAGTCGGAGCGTTCATCAGTGCGAGCCGGGATCCTTGATCGGTTTGACGGTCGTTCGGATGCTCTTCGCGCCGCCGTCCTCCGTCGCGTCGCTTTTGGCCTTGTGGCGGGCAACAGACAAGGGCCGAAGCGGATCGGCGGTCGCTATTTTAACCGGCTTGGACGCAGCTTTCGGGGTCGCTCCGGCGAATTTGGCACCCGCCGGCTTGTCCGCCAGAGACGGGGATGACGCGGCGGGGCCGACCGCCGCCACGCGGGACGCTGGCGGCATTGCGATTCGCGTCGCCCGCGGTCCGGGACCCGCATAGCTGGCGACGTGCATCAAGTCGCCAAGCGGACGCGACGGGCGCGCCGCCCCCGCCGAACCGGCATCGCCGCTGGTCACGATCGGGCCCAGGTTGCGCGGCGCGGCGGGCGCCTTGGCCAGCACAACCGGCACCTCGATCGCAGGTCGGGCGTCGGGCTTGGCGAGCGTCGCCAGCTGGAACGAATTTTCGACGAATTGGTCCGCGGTCGGCGCCGACAGGCGGATGACCTTTACATTCCAGCGCTCGAGTTGCGCCAGCCGCCCGCGAGTCCCGATTTCGGTGTTGAGGATGCGAATGTCGCGCTGGGCAAGGACGATCTTGTTCTCGACGCTTTCGAGCGCGGCACGTTCGGAGGCCACGCGCAGGCTGACCAGATAACAACCCAGTGCCGCACTGGCGATCGCCCCGACCATGAACACCGACTTGAATCCACGCGCGCTCATGCCGCTATCTCCTGGTCCCACGCGGGCGCATCGGTGCGGACAGCGGTCCTCAGCCGGGCCGAGCGCGCGCGCGGGTTACGGGCCAATTCGCGGTCCGACGGGGACTGCGGCTTGGCGACTGATGTGAAACTGGGTTTGGGTCCCGACGCCGCGAGTGGGCGATGGCGCGACCCCGCCGGGGTGTTGCCGCTACGCTCGCGCAGGAAGCGCTTGACGATGCGGTCCTCGAGGCTGTGAAAGGTCACCACCGCAAGCCGTCCGCCGGCCCGCAACGACCGCTCTGCGGCGCGCAGGCCCGCCTCGAGCTCGTCGAGTTCGGCATTGAGATGGATGCGGATCGCCTGGAAGGTGCGCGTCGCGGGATCGCTCTTCATGCCAGCGTGATGGCCGAGCGCCTTGCGCACGACGGCCGCCAGCTCGGCGGTGCGGGTCAGCGGGCGCGCGCCGACGATCGCCTGGGCCACCTTGCGGGCGCGCGGCTCCTCGCCATACTCCTTGATAACGCGCGCGATTTCCGCCTCGTCGGCCTCGTTAAGGAACTCGGCAGCGGTCTGGCCCGACTGGCTCATCCGCATGTCGAGTGGCCCGTCGTTCGAAAAGGCGAAGCCGCGCGCCGCCTGGTCGAGCTGCATCGACGACACCCCGATGTCGAGCGTCACCCCGTCGACCGGAAGCAGGTCGCGGGCGGCAAGCACCTGCTCCATCTGGCTGAAGCGCTCCTCGATCAGCGTCAAATTGGGATCCGGGACGAGCGAGGTGCCGTTCGCGATCGCATCCGGATCGCGATCGAAACCGATCACTCGTCCCGCCCCCGCCCCGAGCAGGGCGCGGGCATAGCCCCCTGCTCCGAAGGTGCCGTCGACGATCGTTTCGCTTTGGGTTGGGGCGAGACCGGCGACCACCTCCTCGAGGAGGACCGGGACATGGGCCTCCCCAACCGATGGGTCAGTGGTGTTGACGACCTCGCTCACAACCCGCGCTCCTCGAGCCGGAAGCGCGCGATGTCCTTCATGTCCTCGGGCACGTTGGGGTCGGCCAGGAACAAGGTCGGGTTCCATAACTGAAAGGTTTCGCCATTGCCGATGAACAGCGCGAGATCCTCGATCCCGCCCTTGCGCCGCATCATCGGCGGGATGATGATCCTCCCGCTCGAATCATAAGGCACTTCCTCGGTCGCGCCGAACGCCATCATCGTTCGGCGGGCGTAATCGAGGTCGGCGGCGGGGTCGGTTTCCATTTTCTCGGCAAGCCGCTCGAGCTTGGCATGCTTCATCGCGGCATAGGCCGGGTCATAGGCCGACAGCGCGGTGAACTGGTCATGCTTGGCGAGGACGATGTTGCGGGCATCGCCGCGGCGCTCGATCACCGCGCGCAGGAACGCAGGCACGGAGACGCGACCCTTCGCGTCCACCGCGTTCAAAGCACTGCCTTGGAACAGATGCTCTAATGCCACGACCCACTCCGCCGAGGAAAACCCTCGCAAGCGCGCGGCACAGCTTCCCCGTTGACGGAATCACGGTTTCCCGTGCGCCGCCGTCTCGCTCGGCCTCAGTGCCGACTCTGACCAGGTATGCCCCGCGCTACAGTTGATGTTGGTAACTCAACTATCTGCGGGATACAACGGGTTTTCATGCCACTATTGGGGAATTCATGCCCGGTGGCGGATTTGTGTCACTTTTTGTGGGTCCTCGAACCCTTCGTTCTGCGCTTGTTCTTGCTGGAAAACCCTGTGGATAAGTATGTGCAAAGTAATTCCCCAGTCATCCGGCCGGGTCGTCAGCCGCGACTCATTTCCGCCATGACAAGGTCGAGACGATGCGCCGCGTCGCCCCCTTCGCCCATCATGAAATCGGCGTCGGCGATCACGCTCGCGCGCCCTTTGCCGACCGTGCAGCGCGCGACCAGGCCCAATTCGGCGACGACGCAGCGGCGATCGACCGCGCGCAACCGCCCCGCCCCCTTTGCATCGGTCCCGATCCGCAAGCCCCAATGATCAAGCAAGCCGGTGTCGACAAAGTCGGGCGGTGGGCGCAGCGGGTCGCCGAGCGGTCGTTCGCTTTCCCACCGCAGCGCGGGATCGGCCAACAGGACGACACGCCCGCCCCGCCGCACCCACGCATCGAGCTCGACCAGCACCTCGGCGGGCTGGGCGCGAGGATGGGCCATCAGCAACCGCGTGTGCTGCGCCAGGCTCGCCTGGTCGGCGACCGCGATCGGAACGATGCGATAGTGGCGCTCGATCCGCTCGACCGCCGCAATCCTTGGCCGTTCGATCGAAAAGCGTTCGCCGAACATGAGCGGCAGGCTGGTCAGCAGCGCCAGCACCGGCCGCTCCATCGTGCGCGGCGCCACCCGCTCCGTCGCGATCGGCCGAACCGCCGCACCCGCTCCGGCCAGCGCCACCACCAGCACCACCACCCAGCCGCGGGTCACGGCTTGCGCGTCGTCCCGCTATCGCTGTTGTTGGTCGTGGTTTGCCCGGGCGCGACGCCGATCTGCGCCAAGGGCTCGTCGGGCTCGCTGCCGTTGGCGAGACCGCTCGCATTGCCGAGCGCCGTCCCCGGCCGATCACCCGACCGACTCACCGCCGTGCCGAGCAGCACGAGCAGGAAGACGAACGCCAACCCGGTCAGGCCGATCCGCACCCGCTGGACTCGCTCGCTCTTGCTTGGCTCCTGCATTCGACGAACGTAGGCCATGACACGACGAAAACGCAAACGCCGCTTGACCCGCCATGCTGCGCCCGCGAGAGAGGCGCCATGAAAAACTTGCTCCTCATCGTCGCCGCCAGTGCCGCCCTTGCCGCGTGCAAGAACCAAACCATCGTCGAGGGCGGCAATGATCCTGCCCCCGTCGATGTCTCGAACGTTGTCCTGCCGCCCTCGATCACCGCCACCAAGACGTATCGCTGCAAGGACAATAGCGTGGTCTATATCGACTGGCTGTCGGACAATATGTCGGCCAATTTCCGCCCTGAGGAAAATGGCACGCCGGTCCAGCTCAAGACGGCCGAGGCGGGCAAGCCAATGACCGCCGAGGGCTATTCGCTGACCGGCGACGCCAAGGCGGCGAGCATCACCTTGATGCGTCCCGACAAGGGCACCACCAGCTGCAAGGCCTGACCTTTCGCTCACCATTGAAACGACCCTCGGCGCGCCCTGCGCCGGGGGTTTTTTTATGGCCCCCGCGCGGCTAGGGATCGTGGCCATGATCACTCCGCAAATGGTCGCCGAGCACGGCCTCGCCCCCGACGAATATGACCGCATCCTCGCCGCGATGGGGCGCGCGCCCAACCGCGTCGAACTCGGCATCTTTTCGGTCATGTGGTCCGAGCATTGCAGCTACAAGTCGTCGCGCCTGCATCTCAAGAAACTCCCCACTCAAGCCCCGTGGGTGATCTGCGGCCCGGGCGAGAACGCCGGCGTGATCGACATCGGTGCCGGACCGGACGGAAAACCCCAGGCCGCGATCTTCAAGATGGAGAGCCACAACCACCCGAGCTACATCGAGCCCTATCAGGGCGCGGCGACCGGGGTCGGCGGCATCCTGCGCGACGTGTTCACGATGGGCGCGCGGCCGATCGCCAACATGAACGCGCTGCGCTTCGGCCGGCCGGACCATCCGACGATGCGCCACCTGATCGCGGGCGTCGTCGAACCTGTCCCGCACAGCCAGGTCGTCGCCGAA
>CAXSCF010000070.1:0-10031 GCA_964235815.1 uncultured Sphingomicrobium sp. | reverse complement strand
CGGTCGAGCAGATCGGCGGGAAGCGCATCGCCGGTGACCAGCGTGGTCTGGATGACCCGCTGATGCGATCCCGTTGTGGTAATCGTCGACAGCGGCGCATCCGCTCGACGCCCGGGATTGGGGCTCTCGCTTTCTCGGCGACTGCTCGCCTGCTCGATATGCGCAGCGATGACAGCATGGTGCCCGCCGGTGGTCACCGTCTTGAGCGGCTTTTCTGGATTGCCCTGCCCGCCGTTCGTCGCCGAGCCATACTGGTGGGAGAGGAAAGCCGCAGCTTGGGCGTGTCCGGGGGACAGGCCCGAAAGCAAGGCTGCGACGGCTCCGAACTTGTTGCCGCCCGACACGACCGTGCCAAGCGGGGCTTCGACGTCGAGTGCGCGCGGCTCCTGGCCCTCGCGCTCGCCATATCCCATCTGCACCATCGATCCACTGACCAACCCCAGTGGGGCCGCGCCCCCGGGGCGCTTGATGAAGCTGTTGGCGGTGACCGTCGCGAGCGGGTCGTCGACCGATTGGCCGACGGCGCCGGTGCGAAACTTGGTGATGTGCGCGGCAACCAGCGCGCTGTCCTGACTGGTCGAGATCGTCGGGAAGGGCTCGCTAGCCTCGTGCGACCCGCGTCCGCGGCGCTTGCCGTTCCTGTCGACCTCGCCGTGGGCGGTGCGCGCGAAGAAGGGGGCGACGACGGTGTTGTGATCGCCGTCGCTGGCGGTGATTGTGTGCATTGGCTCTTCGGGAGACCGCACCCCGCCGCCATGCTGAGCCCGTGCGACGATCGGCGCGATGAGACACGCGTCGGCTTTGGTCGTGGTGGTCGGATAAGGCTTGTCGATGTTGACTGGCGGCGACTGTCCGCGCCGCCCGCCACAGCCGACGATGAACGGCTTCGGATTGTTGAGCACGAACTTGACCGTCCCATGCGCGATCCGGCGCAGCGTCTTCTCGGCGAGCGGCTTCTTGCGGGTGAAGATCGACGGGCAAGGGATCGACCAGTCGATAATCTCGGCCGCGGTCCGCCACGGCAGTCGTTTGCCAGACAGGACCTCGGGGCTGTCGGGCTTGCCGTGGGTCGGCTCGGGCCATACGATCGGCTGACCGTCGCAGCGCGCGATCATGAAGAAGCGCTTGCGGATCGTCGGCGCGCCATAATCGCAGGCGCGCAGCTCACGGAACTCGAGCTTGTAGCCGAGCTTGCGCAACTCGCCGCACCATTTGGCGAAGGTCTCGCCGGCGCGCTCCTTGATCGGCTGTCCCTCGTCGTCGAGTGGTCCCCATGTGCGGAACTCCTCGACGTTCTCGAGCAGGATCAGCTTGGGGCGGACGCGTTTGCCCCACAGCACCACGATCCATGCGAGGTCGCGGATCGACTTCTCGCGCGGCTTGCCGCCCTTCGCCTTGCTGAAGTGCTTGCAGTCGGGGCTGAACCACGCGAGGTCGACGGGCTTGCCGCCGGTCGCGTCGAGCGGGTCGATCTGCCAGATATTGTTGCGGATGTGGTGCGTGCCGGGGTGATTGACCTCGTGCATGCGGATCGCCTGCTCGTCGTGATTGATGGCGATGTCGACCGCACGGCCGAGCGCCGCCTCGATGCCGGTCGAAGCGCCGCCGCCGCCGGCGAAATTGTCGACGATCAGGCCGGTCCCGGGCGCGGTCATGACGCAGCCCCCGACGCTTCGGCGCGCATCACTTCGATTCCGCGCTCGATCAGGCCGGGAAGGATCGCGGCGGGTCGATCCTCGGGGTCGGCTGCAAGCGCACGGATATCGGCCCAAAGCTCGGGCGACAGCCCCGGCATCAGACGCGCGCGGGGATGGTGCGCAAGCGTTTCTGGCAGATCGAGCGTCGCAGCAGTCGGACGCCCCGCGGCGATCGGCGCTGTGCGGTCCGGACGCTCGGCGGGCGTGACGGGGCTGCACCGAGCAACCGCCACGCCCGCGTCATCGTCGGCGCCTGGCACAGACGCCGCATTGCCCGGTTTCCTCGCGTCGCCGGTGCCGGGCAATTTTGTTCCGATTTCCTGCTCGGCCACCCACCGGGCGAAAAAGCTGCGCACTCGTGCTTCGGTCGGCGCCCGTGACTGTTGCCCCGCACGGAGATTCGCGACGAACGACATCCCGACACCGGCCTTCTTGCCGAACGTGGTGGGCGCCATACCGCTCAATTCGAGAAAGGCCTCGACCTCCGCGAGCAGCGGCGGCGCGACCAGGGCGGGCACCGGCCCGATCTTCGCCACCGCCTTGTCGGGCACGCGCATCGTCGCGCGGTCGATCGCCCCGCTTTCGACCAGCTTGGTCAACCCGTCGATCACCACGCTGGCCGAGCAATTGAGGTCGCGCGCGATCCGGCTGACCGGCAGCTTGGCGCCGACCGCGACGGCACTCACCGCGCGCAGGAGCTGATCCTCGAAGGTCATGCCCGACCCTCGGTCGGCATCTGCGCGAGCATCGCCTCGCGCGCTTCGTGCTCGCCGAGCTTGATCGCGGTGCGAAAGGCAATCGTAACGACCTTTGTCGCCCGGCCTTTATCCCCCGGCTTCATTTTGCCGAATGCAATCAAGTGTCCGACCGTCAACCCCGCGCACATCGCCGCAGCCGAGATCATCATGCCTTGGATTAGCGCGAACTGCTCATGATCGGCGGCGCCATCGAGCAAAGGGCCGACCGCCGCCCGCATCCGCCCAATCATCACCTCGAGCAGCTCACGGTGCTCGGGATTGTCCATCGCATTGAGAACAGGAAATTTGCCGGTCATGCCAGCCCCCCGATATTGTCGGCCAGCGCCAGCGCCTGCCCGATCGTCGCATGCAGCCGCCGCGCTTCGCCCAGGCCGAGCGCGCACACCCGCGTCTCGCTCCCGACTCCGACGAACAGCGCGACCTCACCCCCGCCCCGGCCATCGAGCGAGCGCGGGCGAAGCACGGCAAACACCGGCGCGTCGAGCGGCATCCGGCACCCCGGGCACAGGAAGCTCCATTCCCCGGCGCAAAACAGGCCGTCCCATCCCTCGGGCACGCCGGTCGTCACGTCCTGCACCATCGCGGCGCAGCCTGAACATTGCACCATGTCGTTCGAAGCGATGAGCGTCAGCATCCCAAGCCCCCCACCGAATTGGCCTCCACGTCCACCGTGGCGCGCGACGCCGCCAGCGCCGCGCGATGCTTGGGCGGGGGCAGCGTCGTCCGCGCCGCGCCATCGGGCCCGACGATCGTCACGATCCGCGTCGTCACCCCATCTTCGGTCACTTGCTCGCTCGCGATCAGCCCGCGCTGGATCAACTTGCGCACGCGCCACTGCGCCTGGTCGCGCGTTGCCAGACCGGCACTGCGCGCCAGCTCGGCATCGCTCGGGCACGGCCAGGTGAAGTTGACCGCGCGGCGCAGCGCCGACAGGATCGCTTGATCCTCGGGCTCGAGCGGTCGCGGCCGGCGGGGCGCCGCCGTCGTCCCGCGCAGGGCATATCCGGTGCGGACGATGATGAACTCCCACCCGCCGCCGGCGCGCCGCGCTTGATGCGACCGCACGACACCCGCCGCGACCAGCTCGCCGACCCGCCCCGATCCTTCGCCGCGGATGAGTTCGGGGGCCGCGCAATAGATTAGTTGATCGTCCTTGGCGGCGCGCTTGACCCACGCCTCGATCGTCGCCGCGTCCACCGCATGCGCCGCCCCGGAAAACCGCATTGCGCCGCCGCGGGTGTTCGCTGTCCCGCCGGTCATGCTCGCTTTTCCTTGCCTAGCTCGGCCAGGCACAGGCCCTTGAGCGCCGCGAGCTTGGCCATCGCTTCCTCGATTTCCTCGACCACCGCTCCGTCGCGGATCTCCGCCGCGCTGACCTTGCCGTCGTCGGCCAGTGCCGCGCATATCTTGGCCACCGCATCCCCCGCTTCGCGGCTGACGTCGCCCAGCGCGCGGTGCCAGTCGCTGTCCCCCGGCGCGCAGCCCGGCAGCGGCAGCAGCTCGAACCCGTGATGCCGCGCCAGCGCCCGCGTCACCTGCGGCCAGCCATCGGACCCACGTCCCGCCTCTTCAAGATCGACGACCTCGTCGATGCGCAGGAATTCGGGCGTGTTGGCCAATTGGCAATCCGACACGCGTTGTTGCCGCGCGCCGACGATCTCGCCCGCCAGCGCCGTGCCGTGCACCGCCTTGACCGCCTTGCGCGTCGCCACCTTGAGCCGCAGCTTGGGCTCGTCGTAGGCCAGGTCCCGCGCACCCTTCATGAGCGGTGCCCGGTAAAGCGCGCGGCGTTACCCGGCGACAGCGCCCCCATCGCACTCGTATCGCGGTCGGCATGGTTCAGCTTCGTCGCCTCCCCCGCCACGGCCAGCGCAGCATCGCGCTCCGCCATGAAGTCGGCAACGCGCCGCAGCACGCGAAGCGATGGCGAGCGACCAGACTCGATCGACTCGATCAGCTGAGCCTCCCCTGTCGCATCACGCCCAAAGCGCGTCGGCTTCATGCCATGCCGCACAAGAAAGGCGTGGATGCTGGCGAGCAATTCGGCGTCGGAAGGAATATTCATGGCGAGCGGAATAAGTCAGCATTTGCTGACTTGGCAAGCATAAAATGTCAGCAATAGCTATTATCGCGCCGCAGCGCACTTTGTGCGACATCGCTGACATGCCCGCCGCAGCCACCGAGCGCTTGCTCATCGACGCCCTCATGGCGATCAAACCGCCCGAACTGACCGCCAATGCCTGGGCGCTGAAAGCCGGCGTAAACCGCACAATTTTCAACGACGTCAAAAAGCGCAATAACATGAGCCACGACACGCTCACCAAATTGCTCGACGCCGTCGGCGTGTCGCTTGCCCAGTTCGAAGCGGGTCGCCAGCCTGTGCGCAGCGAGGTCGCCGGCACCGGCATGTCTGTCAGCGACATCGAACGCGCGCGGACCGGCCTTCCGCAGGGAAAGTTGTTACCATTGCTCGGCTCGGCGATCGGTGGCGAATGGGACGGCATCGATGAAGCTGTCGAACTGACCGAGCTTCATCTGTCCGAAGTGCTCGACTATCTCGCCCGGCCCGCCAGCGTCGCCAACGATCCCGAGGCCTACGCCATCACAATCGTCGGCGATTCGATGGCGCCGCGATACGAACCCGGCGAACGCGCGCCGGTTTCGCCGCGCTCGTCGATCAGCATCGGCGATGATGTCGTCGTTCAGCTGCGCAGTGAGGGCAGCGACCGCATCACCATCGTGCTGATTAAGCGCCTTGTCCGCCGCACCGCAAAATTCGTAGAATTACGTCAGTTTAATCCGGCGATCGACTTCAAAATTCCGCTTGATCGCGTCGGTGCCATCCATCGCGTTCGCGGGCGCCTCTGATTATTCGCCGCTTGAGATCACGGTCGCTTCGCAACTGACTGGATCGATCGTCGCAAGCGCAGTCGTCACGTTCATCCCGCCGAACCCGTTGCGCGCGCGGTAACTCATCGACGCGGTGTGCACCCCGCCGCTGCGAACCGGAGTGATCTTGGTCTCGATTTCTTCGAACGAGTCTGGATCGCGAAGCCCCGCCTTGATTTGCCGGACCAAGCTACGGTTAGACCCGTCCCAGGCTGACAGGCAGTGAAAACCTTTGCGGTGTTCCTCGGCGACAACCGCCGCCGACTTCGCCGGAGTGGCGGTCTTGTCGCCGCCGGTGCACATCGCCAAAAGTCCGATAACGAGCCCGAGCACGAGGACGACCGCGCAGCCGCTGGTACTGCGCTGGATCTTGCGCGCGTCTGCCATCTCATCCGACGTGAATTCATGTCCGCAATGCTTGCACCGCGACGCAAGTAACTTGACCTTCTCGTGGCACTTCGGGCATTTCTTTTCGGCGTCCGCCATGTCACGTATTCCCCTGTTTATTCCCCGAGCGACGGCGATGCTGCCACACCGACGTTGTGAGGTCACTGTCAGTCTGTGCTGACTTTTCTGCTTGACTGTCAGCACACGCTGACATTAATCCCGGACAATCAACCGGGAGACCTGTCATGCTTCGCACCCCTGCCCCATTCCCCGAAGTCGGCAGCTTCGCTTTGTTCGTCGACACCGGCCTGCCCGCGGCGCAGCAGCGCGCCGAGCTGGTCCGCATCCTCCGTCACGACAACATCAACGATCGGCATTTCTGCGCGGTCGCCTTCCCGCTTCGGCTTGGCGCGACGGGCAACAGGAATGTCCCGATCGGGGAACTGATCGACGCCACCCCGCTGACCGTGCCCGAACAGCGCGAATTGACCGACCTCCAGCGCGACCTGCGCGGCCGCAAGCGCCGCAACGCGATCAAGGCTGCCCGCTCCCACGCCCTCGCCCAGCGCCTCACCTGGTCGGTCCTGCTGTTGACCGAGCAGCGCAAGCTCGACAGCCTCGCCGCCCGCACCGATCGCCGCGCCGGCGCCTCGGCGGGCAGCTTGATCGGGAGCGTCGCGGCATGAGCCCGGCGCCGGCGATCGGCTCGCGCCGCAGCGAGCTTCAGCGGCTGACCAACGAAGCCGCTCGGATGATCGTTTCCCCCGATCTGTTCCACCCGTGCGAAGTCCTCGCGCAGCTGCTCGCCGCGACCCGCATCGCGTTCGACATCACTGGCATCGGCGACGAAGGAACCAAGCGCCGCGCGCTTCACACCGCGATCGTCGATTACATCGACCTGCCCGCCGCGGTGGCCGGCCAGGGGCTCGCGGCATGATCGCGCAGATCGAGAGCTTCATCGAGCGTGATGCGCTCCCGCTGGCGATCCTTGCCCTCTCCTTGATCTTCGCCCGCGCTCTGCCGTGGATCCTCGCAGAGATCGCGAAGTGAGCGACGGCACCTCAATCGAGTGGACCGACGCCACCGCCAACGTCATCAACGGCTGCACCGTGGTCAGCCCCGGCTGCGCCAACTGCTACGCGATGAAGCAGGCGCACCGTTTCCCGGTCCGGCAGGGCCTGACCCGGCCCAGCCCGAGTGGCATGACCTGGACGGGCGAGGTCAGGTTCAGCGAGGCCGCGCTGCTCAAGGTGCTGTCGTGGAAACGGCCGCGCCGCATCTTCTGGAACGCGCACGGCGATATATTTCATCCGTCGGTACCGGAGGAATGGATCGATCGCTGTTTTGGCGCGATGGCGGCGACGCCGCACCACACGCACCAGGTTCTGACTAAGCGCCCGGAGCGTGCTCGCGCCTATCTGCGCGCACCTTGGCAGACGCGGATCATTCGCGTGTTGCGCGAGTTCCAAAAGCGCCTCGCCGGCCACGGGGTGATGCTTTCGACGACCAATGGCGTCTTGCCGAACGTTTGGCTGGGCACGTCGGTAGAGGATCAGCAGCGCGCCGATGAACGAATTCCGCTCCTGCTCGACACCCCAGCGGCTGTGCGGTGGGTCAGTGCGGAGCCGCTGCTGGGGCCGGTCGATCTGACGTGGATCGCGCAACCAAACGAGGACCGTGAGGGCGTGATTGACGCGCTGCTCGGATGCGACTGGATTGATGGCATGGGACGCGGTGCTGCCTATCGTCCGTCGCGACCCGGCCACGAAGGTCGCGAGATGACTCGCCACGTTGTTAGCTCGGACGCCGATATCATTGCGGCCCGAAAAATCGACTGGGTCGTCGCCGGCGGCGAAAGTGGCCTCAGCGCGCGCCCGATGCACCCCGACTGGGTGCGGGGCCTGCGCGACCAGTGCGCTGCTGCTGGCGTGCCTTTTCTGTTCAAGCAGTGGGGCGAGTGGGCTCCCTACACGGCAATCGGCGGCATAGGCTGGCAGAACGCTACGCCTCAGAGGAGAAGCTACAACGGACCGACGCTCGGTCGGATTCTGATGCCGGTACCATGCGGCTACTTTGAGCAGACGTTTCAGACCCGCTTCGATGACGCTGTTATCCTGACGAAACTTGGGAAGAAGCTCGCCGGTCGCCTCTTGGACGGCGTACAGCACGACGGATATCCATCATGACAGGCGCCCGTAGCTTCCCCTTGTTCTGGTTCGAGGCCGCGCGCTTCGAGCGCGATCGCCGGGCCCAAAGCTATCCTCGCATCGTCGCCGAGGGCAAGCTCGCCGCCGAAGCCGCGACGGTCGACTATCAGGCATGGTGCGCGATCGCCGAATGGCTTGCGTGCGGAACTGCCCGGATGATCGGGGGCTGGGGCGGGCTTGCCGATCCGCCCGTCGCGGTGATCAGCTGGGCACTGCTCGAGGAATGCGCGCAGAAGGCCGTCACCAGCATCGATCGCAAGCTGGCCAAGGCCGTCGCGCCAGACGCCGCGCTCGAACTGCGCCGCTTTGGCCTCGACGGAATTCATGCCATCCTGGTCTGCCAACGCGAGTTGGTCGAGCGAACCGAGCGCGACGCCCGTCAACACGCCGCGGCCGCGTGATGGCCACTGCGCCCGCCCCATCCTTCGCCAGCCCGGCCGAGCGAAGCGCGGCGCGCCTCGCCGACATCGAGCTTGGCCTGGGCAACTGGCGCGATGCCGATCGACGCTACTGGCTAGAGATCGCGGCGATGCGCATCACAGCGCTCGAGGACGATGCCGACAGCTACGGCCTGTTCGCGAATGAAGAGACCGAGCTCGCCGCGTTGCGGATCTTAATCGCGCGATGAACGCCCCTGCCCGCCTGATCGCCCGACCCGACTGGCCGCGTCTGATGAGCGAGCCCGACGCCGCAGCCTATCTGTCGATCAGTCCCACGACCCTTCGCCAGCGCGGTCCGAAGCCCAAGCCGCTTGGCAGCCGCCGCTTGTGGGATCGCCGCGACCTTGACCGCTGGGTCGATGCGCTCGATGGTCAGCCCCTTGGCCCGGTCGAGATCGCCGAGGAGTCGGCCGAGGTCGAGCGTCGCTTCCTCGAGGGGCGCGGCGCGGGGCGAAACGGGGGAGCAAGCGCCGGTGGCAAAGATTGAATTCGCCAAGATCGCCTTCGTCCGGGTCATAAAAGGCCGCTATGGCTTCTTCCGCACCAAGGAGACCGGCGATGTCCGCCTCCCCGGCGCCGTCGGCAGCGCCGAGTTCTGGCGCAAATATGCCGAGCTGATCGAACGGCGCGAGCGGATCCGCAGCGGCGCTGCTTCCGAGCCCGACACCGCCAGCTTTTCCTGGCTGATCGACCGCTACCTCGCCAGCGCAGAATATGCCGCGCTCGCCGACGAAACCCAGCGCGGGTACGATCGCACGCTCGAGCTGATCCGAGCCGAGCTTGGCGACCAGCCCTTCCGCCTCACCACCCGGACGATGCTCAAGGTCGTCCGCGACGGCCATGCCGCAACCCCGCGCAAAGCCCACAAGATCAAGCAGATGCTGTCGCGCCTGTTCAGCTGGGCCGATGGCGAGAGCCTGGTCGCCGACGGGTTCAATCCCGCCGCCGGGCTCAAGCGACTCGCGCGCAAGGGCGGCGAGCGCGAGATCGAGGTGTGGTCTGATGCCGAGATCGGGTGGTTCCTCGATGCCGCGCCGCCCCACGTCCGCCTTCCGGTGCTGATCGCGCTGTACACCGGGCAGCGGCGCGAGGACGTCGCGACGATGGTCTGGTCGCAGTGGCAAAGCGACATCGTCCGCGTCCGCCAATCGAAGACTGGCCAGCTGCTCGACATCGCCTGTCACCCGGTGCTCAAGGCCGAGCTCGAGCGCGCCCGCGCCGAGCGCAAGGTCGTCGCTTTCGGCGGTCACATCGCGCTCACCGTGCGCGGCAAGCCGTTCACCGCCGGCGGATTGTCGGGAGCGGTGCGCCGCGTCGTGCTGACGATCGACGCCATGCCGCGCAATCGTTCGATGCACGGCCTTCGCTACGCAGCGGGTTCGCGCATGGACGAGGGCGGCGCCACCGTCTCGCAGATCGAGGCTGTGCTTGGCCACCGCACCTTCAAGATGGCCTTGAAATATGCCGGTCAACGGGTAAGGGCAGCGGGCGGCGTGGCGGCGATGAGCCGGTCCGCCGAAGGGTCAAGTGGAAACTGATCCGGGACCAAGGTGGAAACTCCCCCGCCGAGGTCAAATAAAATGGCGGATTTCCGCCAAAGGCCCGATGGCGGAGTGGTTACGTAGGGGACTGCAAATCCCCGCACGCCGGTTC
>CAXSCF010000069.1:0-10339 GCA_964235815.1 uncultured Sphingomicrobium sp. | reverse complement strand
CGACCAACGCCTCAACGCCGTCGGCCCCTTGTCGACCATCCCCGGGCTGGTGTTGTTCGGGCGGGTCGAGGGCGTGCGCTTCACCGACGGCCAGCCGCGCGACAAGATCGTGCTCAGCGCCGACGGCGATATCGGCAAGTTCGGCATCACCGCGCGCACCACGCGTTACGGAAAGGTCGTCTCGCCCGGCGCGATCAACAGCCTGACCGACCCGACCAGCCTGACCGCGCGCGGCCCCGACGACATCTTGCTTGGCCGCAAGTGGATCACCGACCTCGAGGTGCGGTTCAAGCCGGCGTCGGCGATCGAGCTGGCGATCGGCGCGAACAACGCCTTCGACGTCTACCCGACCCGCTCGCCCTATGGCGTTCGCCCGGCGGCGGTCGGCGGGGTCTATCCCGTCAATCAGCAATATATCCCTTATTCGATCTTCTCGCCGTTCGGGTTCAACGGCCGCTTCCTCTACGGCCGGGTCAGCGTCAACTTCTGATCAGGACGTGCCGCACCAGCCCGCGCCCCCATCCGGCCCCTCAGTCCAGTCGACGCTGGGGGAGGCCGGGTGGGGGTGCGGTCTGGTGCCGCGCTTTACCTTGAATCAGTGCCGGTGTTGGCGCTTGAGCGGATAGCGCGCGCCGTCGAACGCTTCGAACAGGCTGCCGATCGCGGGATGATCGATCGGGTCGCCATTTTCGTCGGCGACCAGATTTTGCTGGCTGACATAAGCGATATAGCTCGATTCGGCGTTTTCGGCGAGCAAATGGTAGAACGGCTGGTCCTTGGCCGGGCGCATATTCTCGGGGATGGCGTCATACCATTCGTCGCTGTTGGCGAACTCGGGA
This sequence comes from uncultured Sphingomicrobium sp., assembly GCA_964235815.1. GTDB lineage: Bacteria > Pseudomonadota > Alphaproteobacteria > Sphingomonadales > Sphingomonadaceae > Sphingomicrobium. The sequence continues at coordinate 9,500 of CAXSCF010000069.1, read as the reverse complement.
TCGACATCGAAGATCACGCCGCGAAAATCGAGCAGGCGATGCCGCACGACGTCGCCAATCCCGTAACGGGCGGCGGGGAGCGAGGCGAAGGTGGGGGCGGTGCCGGTCATGGCCTATCATGTAGGATGCACCCCGCTGCTGGCAAGCGCCCAGACTATACTCGAGGAACGATCCGCGCTCAGGGAATGATCCGTGACCCCGACCAGTCGAAACAGCCGCCGCTGTCGGCGGGCGTGAGCCGGTCGATCCCCGCAAGCAAGTGCGCCGCGGCCTGCTCGGGGGTGAACAGGGCGTCGGGGGTGACATTGCGCTGGAATGGCGCCGACAGCGCGGTCGCCACCGTCCCCGGATGGAGACCGGCGATCACCGCCCGGGGATGCGTTCGCGCGACCTCGATCGCGACCGTGCGCACGATCTGGTTGAGCGCCGCCTTGGCGCTGCGATAGCCGACCCAGCCGCCAAGCCGATTGTCGCCGATCGACCCGACCCGCGCCGACAGCACTGCCAGCACCGCGCGGCGGTCACGCGCGAGCAAGGGCAGGAAATGCCGCATGATCAGCGCCGGCCCGGTCGCGTTGATGCGGAACAAGCGGTCGAGCGCCGCGCCCTCGATCTGGCGAATGCTTTTCTCCGGGCTCAACCAGGCGCCGTGGAGCAGTCCGGTGGCGACCAGGATCAGCTCGAACGGCCCGGCCTCGGCCAGCGCCGCCCCCGCCGCCGCGATCGACGCGTCGTCGGCCACGTCGATCGGCGGGACCGAGCCGCGCGACAGGCCGTGCACGACCGCGCCTCGCGCCTCGATCGCGGCGACCAGCGCGGCTCCGATTCCGCCGCGCGCACCAATCACGATTGCCCTCATGGACCCCCTGTAGCGCGTCGCGGAGCGCGCGCACATCGGGCTTTGCAAGCCCCCCCGGCGCTGCTAGAGGCCGCGCCGACCCAGCAGCGGATCGGCGCCACGCCGATCGCGGTTCGTCTCGCGGAGAGGTGGCTGAGTGGTCGAAAGCACCGCACTCGAAATGCGGCGTGCCCGCAAGGGTACCGTGGGTTCGAATCCCACCCTCTCCGCCACTTCCCGACGCGAACGCTCCCTTTCGGCGGGGAAGAAACGGGGCCTTGTCGGCTTGCGCGGCGGGTTGCGGGCGGGTTGCGCGGGATCGGGGGGTCGGTTAAGTCCTGATTTAACGCTCGGAGCAATGCATCTTCGCCGGCCTTTCGCGCCTGGCGAGGGGAGACTCCGGCATGCCCACGGTCACGGGAACAGCAAGCGACGATGTGATCACGCTCGATCGCGCCGCGCCCGAGCCGACGATCGTCACCACCGGCGCGGGGCGCGACACGGTCCGCATCCTCCCCGCCGCCGCGAGCGGAGCGGCGGTGACGATCACCGACTTCACGCCCGGCGACGCCGGCGACATCCTCGACCTTCGCGCCTTGCTTGGGCAGCCCGGCTTCGCACTCTATGAGCTGGGCGGCGGCAATCCCTTTGCTCGGGGCACGTTCCACCTCGTCCAGAACGGCAGCGCGGTCGACGTCTATTTCTTTGCCTTCGGGGCACCGCTGATCCCCGGCGAACTTGCGCTTCTGCACTTGCTCGGAACGCGGCTGGACGATCTCACCGCCGCCAATTTCGCGGGGTTCGACCCGCACGTCGTCTCGGTCACCGAAACCCGCCTGATCGTCGCCGATACCGTCATCGCCGCCGGCGAGGTGATTGCGGTCGAGCGGCCCGATATATTTCCCGTCGCCGGGCCGTCGCAGCCGGGACGCGCCGTGTTCGTCGCCGAAGTCGCCGCCGCGACCTTCGTCAACCACGGCAGCATCACCGGCTCGCTCGGGTCCACGCTGGGTTCCCCGGTCGATCCCGGGGATTGCCTTGACCTTGCCGGGTTCGTCGTCGCCGACATGGCGCATCGTGAGGTAACCGCGCGCTTCGTCAACGCCGCCGACGGAAGCTTCGTGGTCGACAATCGGATGGTCGGCGATGCGGTGCTGACGAGCGGGCTGTACCGCGGCGACGGGGTGATCGACCTCGTCAACGACGGGACCTTCATCGTCTCCGCCGCGGCGGGCACGGCGCAGGGCGCGCTCAACAGCGGCGCATTCGCGAACAATGGCCTGTTCAGCGTCACCGGCGCCGACCGCAGCGTTGGCCTCCAGGGCAATCTGGGGTTCGACAATGCAGGCCTGTTCTTCGTCTCGGGCACCACCGCCGCGATCGGGGTCGCCGCCGCGTGGCTCCAGGCGACCAACAGCGGAACCATCACGGTCACGACGCCGTCCTGGTCACCCGTCGCCAGCATCGCTTTTCGCGTCGGCAACGGCGAAATCGCCGGGGAGGACGTCCCGCACGTCAACCAGCTTTTCAACAGCGGCACGATCAGCGCCGATATCGCCTACGCCACGAGCGACGACGGCGGTTTTGTCGCCGACGCGGCGGACGAGATCGTCAATTTCGGGACGATCGACGGCGTGATCGCGACCGGGTTCGGCGACGATGTGGTCGAGAATGGCGGCACGCTGACCGGGCTGACCCTGCTCGGCGAGGGGGACGATCTTTACCTCGGCGCCGACGGGCGGCACGACGGGATCGTCGCCGGCGGCGGCGGCGCCGACGTGCTCGTCGGCGGCGCGTTCGTCGATTATCTCTATGGCGACATGGGCGACGATCGCCTGCTCGGCGGGGATGGCGACGATCTGATCGACGGCGGGTTCGGGCGCGACTGGCTCGACGGCGGCGCGGGGCGCGACACCTTGTCCTTTTTCCAGTCCCTGCTGCCGGTCGAGATCGACCTCGCCGAGGGCCGCGCGAGCGACGGCATCGACGAGGACGGGATCGCCGGGTTCGAGCTGGTTCTCGGCTCGCGCTTCGCCGACTACATCGCGGGCGCCGCCGCGGACGAGACGCTCAACGGAAATGACGGCGACGACCGGATCGAGGGCGGCGCCGGCGACGATGTGCTTGATGGCGGGCATGGCGACGACGATCTGGCCGGGGGCCCGGGCCACGACCGGTTCCTCCATTCGATTGGCGATGGGATCGACCTGATCCGCGACTTTGCGGCAGGCGACCAGCTTTCCATCTTCGGCTTTTCCGGCGCGCGGAGCGTCATCCAGGACGGCGGCGCGGTGCGGATCCTGCTTGGCGCCGGCGAGGAGATTCGCCTGCTTGCGACGACCGTGGCCGAAGTCGAGGCGGCGACGACCTACACCGCGCAGCCGCTCGCCGACCTTCCGCCGACCTTCGACCGCACCATCGTTTCGCGCGGCGATTTCTTTCTCCCGAGCGGGACCGTGATCCAGCTCGACCATCCGCTCGCGCCCGAAGCGCCGGACGACCGCTTCGAGGGCGTGGGCCTGGTCATCGCGCAAGGCACCTTTTTCAACGCCGGCCAGTTCGGATTGGCGTCCGCGGGCGGGGCCGGGGCCGGGGCCGGGGTCGCCGTCGCGGTCGATGGCGACCATCGCGCAGCGTCCGCCGGGCTCGACGGTCGATCCGACGCCGCGCTCGTCAATCTGGCGAGCGGAGGGATCGACCTCGCCAGCCCGGTCGATGCCTATGGCGCTCGCCATCTCGACCAGGTCTTCAGCCTTGGGCTGATCCGCGTCACCAGCGATGCTTCCGCCTGGGGCGTGTTCGACATTGCGCAGCTGGTGAACAATGGCGGCACGATCGATGTCCGCGCGCTCGGGCGGGCGGTCGGCATCGGCCATGATGGCGCCCCCGACAGCACAATCAACGTCTTCAACAGCGGCCTGATCCGGATCGCCGGGGGCGCGCCCGGCGCGGGCATCGATTACGCGTCGTCGGTTGCTGGCGATCCGGGCGCGGTCGTCAACGCCGGGACGATCGTCGTCACCGATCTCACCTCGGCGAGGGACAGCGCCGGCGTCCTCGTCGCCGCGCACGACGATATCGCGATCTGGAACAGCGGCACGATCGCGGGGGACTATGCGATCAAGGCCGAGCGCGACGACCCCGCCAATGTGGGGGCGATCGCGCTCTACAACCTGGGGCTGCTCGATGGCGACGTCGATCTTCGTCGCGCCGCGCTCGGTGCGGCGGGGGTCACGATCGTCAACCGCGGCACGATCCTCGGCGCCGTCACGCTGGGCGGGGGCGACGACCGCTTCGACAGCCGCGACGGACCGTTCGCCGGGCCGGTCGCGGGCGGTGCCGGCAATGATCAGTTGCTGACCGGGGACGGCGCGCAGACGCTCGACGGTGGGGAGGGCGACGATCTGCTGTCGGGAGGGGCGGGGTCCGACCGGCTGACCGGCGGGGTCGGCGCCGATCGCTTCCGCTACGAGATCGGGTTCGGGCTCGACACGATCACCGACTTCAACCCGCTCCAGGGCGACCGCATCGACGTGCGCGGCTATCTTGCCTGGTCGAGCATCACCCAGATCGGTGCCAGCGTCGTGATCGCCTTCGATGCCGCCAATCAGATTGTCCTGCGCAATCAGCAACTCGCCAATATCCACGCCTCGGACTTCCTGTTCGGCGCCGCCGCGCTGGCGCCCTCGATCGTCCCGGCACCGCCCCTCGCGCCCGCCACACCCGCCCCGCCGCTGCTCCGCCGCTTCGGCGGCGACGGCCCCGACACGCTGGTCGGGGGCGGCGATGGCGAGGCCTTGTTCGCGGGCGGCGGTGATGACATCCTGACCGGCGGCGCCGGGCGCGATCAGCTGAGCGGCGGGGCGGGCAACGACCTGTTTCGCGATTCCGCCGCCGGGCTGGATGGCGACACCATCACCGATTTCGCGATCGGCGAACGGATCGTGATCGGCGATGCGCAGCCCGGCTCCTTCCATTTCGCGCTCGACGGCGCGATCCTTGGCTTCAGCGGCGGGTCGCTGACCCTCGCCAATGTGCGCTCCCACCATCTCGTCGCGCGCGCGGCAACCGCGGGCGGGGTCGAGCTGACCCTGGTCTCGGACCTTGCCAACGACTTCAACGGCGATGGCGTCGCCGACATCCTGTGGCGCCACGACAATGGCACGGTGACCAACTGGCTCGGCCAGCCCGGCGGCGGCTTCGTCGGCAATTATGCCGCGGGGGTGGTGGCGCTCCCCGCCGGCTGGCACGTCCTTGCCACTGGCGACTATGATGGCGACGGCCGCAGCGACGTTTTGTGGCGCCACGACAATGGCACCGTGACCGACTGGCTGGCCCGGGCCGACGGCAGTTTCCAGGGCAATTACGCCAATGCGGCCTATGGCATCGACGCGGGCTGGCGCTTCGCGGGGAGCGGCGATTTCGACGGCGACGGACGCGGCGACGTGCTGTGGCGCGACGGCGGCGGAACGCTCGCGGTGTGGGCAGGCCAGCTGAACGGTGGCTTCGCCGGCCGCCTGCTCGCCTACCAGCCGGGCCCGCAGTGGCACGTCGCGGGAACCGGCGACTTCAATGGCGACGGCCGCGCCGACATCCTGTGGCGCCATGACGACGGCACGGTGACCGACTGGCTCGGCCGGGCGGACGGTGACTTCGTCGGCAATTATGTCGCCGGGGTGCTCGTGCTGGGCAATGAGTGGCATGTCGCCGGGACCGGCGATTTCAATGGTGACGGGCGCGACGACCTGCTGTGGCGCGGCACCACCGGCGTGCTGACCGACTGGCTCGCCCGGCCCGATGGCAGCTTTGCCGACAACACCGCTTCCGCGGCATATTCGATCGACCACCAGTGGCAGGTCGCGCTGACCGGCGATGTCAATGGCGACGGGCGCGACGACATCGTGTGGCGCGACGGCGCGGGGACGATCTTCGACTGGCTCGCCGCTCCCGATGGCGGCTTTTCGACCGTCATGACCGCAGCCATTCCGATCACCACCGCCTGGCACGTCAATCCGGATTATCTGCTGGGCGGCTGACGCGATAAGCGGTCCGAACGGGCAATCGGGAACGATCGCGGGTCGCGGCTGGGCGCGGCGATCGTGCGACGAGGCGTGGAACGGCCTGTGACCACCAAGGGTTTAATCGCCCGTCAGTTAAAGGAATTTCAAATGGCCACCCGCAATACTCCTCGTTCCGCTACCGTGCGCCCGGCATCGCGCCGCGCTTCCGGATCGAAGGAAACGCCGTCCTCCCCGACGGGTACGCGATCGGGCAAGGCCGCGACGCGCGGGCAGGATGTGTTTCAATGGGGCTCGGCTGGCGCCATCGCCGGTGCCGCTCTCGGGGGCGCGCTGATCGCGGTCGCCGCCAATCTAGGGCGCAAGGCCGCCGTCCAGGGGTTGAGCGCGGCGGCGGGCAATTGGGCCGACAGCCTCGCCGCCGAACATAAAGCGGTGCTCCTGCTGTTCGACAAGATGCTCGACACCGACGACGACCAGACCAAGAAAAGGTCGTTGCTCCTGCTCCAGCTGGGTCATGCGCTCGACAAGCACGCCTATGCCGAGGAGCATGTCGTCTATCCGTGCCTGCGCGAGGCCAATGACGCCAGCATCGCCGAATTGCTCGAAAAGGAACATGGCGAGGTCAAGACCTATCTCCACCGCCTCGCCAACATGGCCAAGGATTCGCCCGACTGGCTCGGGCTGATCGGCGAATTTCGCGACAGCGTCGCGCATCATGCCGCGATGGAAGAAAACGACGTCTTCCCGCGGCTGCGCAGCGAAATCGACGAGGCGATGGACAAAAGGATCACCAAGGAGGTCAACAAGGCCGGGTTCATGATGGCCTGACGCCGGGCGTCGCCCCGCGCTGGTGAAACACGCATTGGGGGAGTTGGACCGAAGGCGTAACGAAACCACCGGCGCGGCGCGGCGTTATGGGGCAGATGTATCAATCGCAACCCTCGTTGCGCGACCGCGCCGGCCCGCTGGCCGGGGTCGTGCTGGTGCATCTCGCGCTTGGCTATGCGCTGCTCCACCTGTCGGGCGCCGACGCCGGTCTTGCCCGGCGCGCCGACCTCGCGATCTTCGACGTGTCGCCACCGCTGATCCCACTCCCCCCTCCGCCGCCACCTCCGCCGCCGCCAGGGGTTGCGAGGGCCGTTCCGCGACAGACCTTGCCCAGGCAGCCCGAAGCCGAAGCCGCACCCAAGAATATCGAAAGTCGCCCGACCGAAATCGTCGTGCCCAAGCCGCGGATCGTTCTCCCCGCGCCGTCGCCACTCGTCGCGGCGGTCACCCCCGGCGTCGGCGCCAATGCGACCCAGGGCGCATCCGACGTGCGCGGCCCGGGAACGGGGGCGGGGGGCAACGGCAACGGCACCGGCGGCGGCGGATCGGGCACTGGCACCGGCGGCGGCGGCACCGGGCTGGGGGAAGCGCGTGCGCGCTTGCTGTCCCGACCGCTCGATCGTGGCGATTTTCCGCCCGCCGTGTTGCGTCGAGCCCCGCGCGGCGGCACCGTCGACTTGATCCTGCGCGTCGATGCACAGGGCATCCCCATCTCGTGCCGCGTGTCGCGCTCGTTCGGCGATCCGATGGTGGACGCCGAAACCTGCCGAATCGCGGTGGCGCGGCTGCGCTTCGCCCCCGGGAGAGATGATCAGGGCCGCGCCGTGGCCGACTACTTTGGCTATGCGCAGCGCTTCGATTAGCCCGTCGCGCGTTCCAAAACGGCTCGCCAACGCCGTCACGCGCGCCTAGATGACACTCCATGATCCCTGATAAAGTTTCGCACCTCCTGCTGTTCGGCGCGACCGGCGACCTCGCGCATCGCATGTTGCTGCCCTCGCTCTACGGGCTCGACGCCGACGGACTGCTCCCCGCCGATTTGTCGATCGTCGCCACCGCGCGCAGCGAATTGGACGATGCCGCCTATCGCGCCAGCGTGGTCGCCGCGCTCGCCGAGCACGTCCCCGCCGATTTCTTCGACGCGGCCAAGGCCGACAAATTCGCGGCGCGCTTCACCTACGTCACGCTCGACGCCACGCAGACCGCCCAATTCGCCAAATTGCGCGACAAGATCGACCCGGCGCAGGGCCTCGCCATCTTCCTCTCGACCGCGCCGTCCTTGTTCAAGGCGACGATCGACGGGCTGGTCGGCGCCGGGCTGACCGGGGCCAAGTCGGGCGGGGGGCGCGTCCGGCTGGCGCTCGAGAAGCCGCTCGGCAACGACCTCGCCTCGAGCCGCGAGATCAACGATGCCGTCGCCGCCGCTTTCCCCGAGGATCGCACCTTTCGCATCGACCATTATCTGGGCAAGGAAACCGTTCAGAACCTGCTTGCGTTGCGCTTTGCCAATTCCTTGTTCGAACCGTTGTGGAACTCGGCCCACATCGCGCATGTCCAGATCAGCGTCGCCGAAACCGTCGGGCTCGAAGGCCGCGGCGATTATTACGATGGCGCCGGCGCGCTGCGCGACATGGTCCAGAACCACATGCTTCAGTTGCTCGCCCTGGTCGCGATGGAGCCCCCGGCCGATTTCGACGCGACCTCGGTGCGCGACGAAAAGGTCAAGGTGCTGCGCTCGCTGCGCCCGATCACCGCCGCCGATGTCGCCGATCGCGCGGTGACCGGCCAGTATCGCGACGGCGCGGTCGATGGCGCGCCGGTCAAGGGCTATGTCGACGAACTCGGCCGCCCCTCGACCACCGAAACCTTTGTCGCGCTCAAGACCTATGTCGACAATTGGCGCTGGGCCGGAGTGCCATTCTACCTTCGCACCGGCAAGCGCCTGCCCGAACGCAAGACCGAGATTTTCATCCAGTTCAAATGCGTCCCCCATTCGATGTTCGCCAAGCGCGGGGCCAGGACCAAGGCCAACAAGCTGGTCATCTCCATCCAGCCCGAGGAGAATATCGGGCTGCTGGTGATGGCCAAGACCCCCGGGCTCGACCGCGACGGGATTCGCCTGCGCGAGGTCCCGCTCGACGTCGGCCTCGCCAATGCCTTTGCCGACACCCGCCGCCGGATCGCCTATGAACGGCTGTTGCTCGACCTCGTCGAAGGCGACCCGACCCTGTTCGTGCGGCGCGACGAAGTCGAGGCGCAGTGGCAGTGGATCGACGGGGTGCGCGCGGCGTGGGCCGAGGCGGGGACGACCCCGACCAATTATGGCGCGGGAAGCTGGGGCCCCTCGGCCGCCATCGCGCTGACCGAAAGAGACGGAGTGCACTGGCATGATTGAAGCCGAATTTTGGGACTATGACAGCGAAGACGACATGGCCGCCGCGGTCGCGGGCGATGTCGGCTTCATCATCGAAAGCGCGATCGACGCGCGCGGCAATGCGCTGGTCGCTTTCCCCGGCGGATCGACCCCCGGCGCGATCTTTTCGAAGCTCGCCGAGGCCAGCCTGCCGTGGAAGAAAGTGACCATCATTCCGACCGACGACCGGCTGGTCAAGATGGACAATGAGCTCTCCAACATCCGCATGATCGCGGGGCATTTCATCCGCTCGGGGGCGCGCATCTTCCCGATCGCGGCCGACATCGCCGACTATCGGCTGGCGGGCAATTCGGCCGATGCGCGGCTCCAGGATCTGCCGTGGCCGCCCGACCTCGTGTGGCTCGGGATGGGAGAAGACGGGCATACCGCGTCGATCTTT
>CAXSCF010000068.1:0-10560 GCA_964235815.1 uncultured Sphingomicrobium sp. | reverse complement strand
GAAGCTGAACCGCGCCCTGCTGGCCGATGACGACGCCGATGAGAAAGGTCATCAGTCCGATGATCCCGAGCGCGCGCACCCCGACGAGGTCGAAGCGCTGGACCACGGCGTTGAGGCGAAAGCGCTTGGGACGGCGGACGACGCTCGCGCTGCTGATCAACACCGCGCCGAAGAAGCCAAGGAGGCCGACCAACGTCCGCCCCGCCTCGATCGTCCAGTCGCCAAGCTCGCCCAGCGCGCGCGACACCGAGTTTTTCTGTTCGGGGCGCATCTTGGTCGGATGGTCGGCGTCGGCGACCTGATCGAGCAACTGCTGCCCATCATCGGACGCCCCGACCACCGTCGCGTCACGGTCGCGCACCGCGCGATGGATCAGCCAGGCTCCGACGGTATCCATCTTGACGACCTTGCTCAGGTCGATCGTGAGCGGATCGGGAATGCTCGCCAGCTCTCGTTCGGTCGAGGCCGCGCGCGTGATCGTCAAGGCGCCGCTGATCTGGTAAATATTGGCGTCGCTGTCGCTTGAGCGCTCGCCGCTGGCTCCGGTGGTGGCACTCATGGGCCGCAAAGTGCGCGAAATCGGCGGCTTGGGCAAGCGTTGCCGTCACGGCGCCCCTTTCCTGCCTTTGTTGTTTGCGTATAGCCGGTCGCAATGACTGCGGATGTTCCCGATCTCCTGCCCCTGTTCATCGTCGTGGGCGACAATCCGGCGTGTGCCTTTGGCATGCCCGCCGCGGTTCGCGCCGCCGCGCTTGCGGCCAAAGCGGGGATGGAGCCTGCGCCCGCACCCCTGCCGGGCCGCGCGGCGATCATCGCGGATCTGGATTATGCCTGGGATCCGATTTGGGCCAAGGCGATCGTCGCCCGCCCCGGGGCCGCGCTGGTCAAGCAAGGCCGCGCCGTGCTGGTCCACGTGATGGCGCGATCTGACCCCGCTCCCGTTATCGCCGCGATGCGGGAGGCCCGACCGTTGACGGGCACCGACTTCACCTTGCTGGACGCCGACCGCGCCGAACTGCCCAACCATGAATTGCGCAAGCGCGAACGGCCATTCGTGCTGCCGCTGATTGCAGGGCAGGAGGATCGGGTCGAACGGGCTGCCTACGACGCCGCCTACAAAGGCGTAACCGACGTGCTGACGTTGTATTTATGGCGCCGGCCCGCCTTTTATCTGACGCGCTGGGCGGCGCGGGCGGGCCTCAGCCCCAATCTCGTCACGCTGGTCGGAGCCCTATTCTGCGTCGCCGCCTTCGCCTCGTTTTGGGTCGGACTCTATTGGCTCGGCGCCGCCACAGGTCTGGGCTTCATGGTGCTCGACACGGTCGACGGAAAGCTTGCGCGATGCACCGGGCAATCATCGAAGTGGGGCAACATTTTCGACCATGGCATTGATCTCGTCCATCCGCCCTTCTGGTGGTGGGCGTGGGCCGAAGGACTGAAGCAAAGCGGGCATCAACTGGAGCCCGTTTATACCGCCCTGGTGCTGATCGCGATCGTCGGCGGCTATGTCGCCCAACGCGTGATCGAGGGAACCTTCATGCGCCGCTACAAGATGCACATCCACGTCTGGCGCCCGATCGACAGCAGGTTCAGGCTGATTACCGCGCGCCGCAATCCCAATATGGTGATCTTGGCCGGCTCATTGCTGTTCGGGCGCCCCGACATTGGCCTTCAGCTTGTCGCGCTTTGGACGATCGTGTCGCTGATCTTTCATGCGGTACGGCTGGCGATGGCCAATGGCCGCGCCGACCGCGGGCGGCAGATCATCAGCTGGCTGTCTTGAACTGGTCCGCAGTGGTGCTTGCCGGGTCGCGCCCCGGCGTCGATTCCTTCGCGGCGGCCCATGGCACGGACTTGAAGGCGCTGATACCGGTTGCGGGCACGCCGATGGTCGTCCGCCCCGTCGCGGCGCTGCTCGACGCGCCCGAGATCGCGGGTGTTCGCGTCGTTGCGCAGCAGGTCGATCGTATCGCCGCGGTGCTGCCGGCCAGCGACCCGCGTCTCGGCATCGAAGCGTCGGGGGATAGCATCGCGGCCACGATCGCGGCGATCCTGGCCGATCCCGCGACCCGCTTCCCGCTGTTGGTCACGACTGCCGATCATGCCTTGCTCGACCCGGCGATGATTGCCGATTTCTGTGCCAAGGCGGCGGGGATCGACCTCGGGGTCGGGGTCGTCAGCAAGTCCGCGCTCGATCGGCGACTGCCGCAAACCCGGCGTACCTGGCTCAAGTTTCGGGGCGAGGCATTTTCGGGCGCGAACTTGTTCGCGTTCGGTTCGCCCAAGGCGGCGAGCGTCGTAGCGCTTTGGCGGAGTGTCGAGCAGGACCGCAAGAAGGGCTGGCGGATGATCGCCGCACTCGGGCCGGGGGTGCTCCTCGGTTCGGTCCTGCGCGTGCGGACGATCGAACAAACGCTGACGAAGATCGGCGACCGGCTCGGGCTGTCGATCCGCGCGATCGAACTGGCCAATCCGCTCGCCGCGGTCGATGTCGACAAGCCGGCGGATCACGCGCTGGTGACGGCCATCCTTGAAGGGCGCGCATGACCGATCTCGCCATCTACGACATGGACCGCACCGTCACGCGGCACGCCACTTACACGCCGTTCCTGTTGTACTGCGCGTTGCGGCTCGAGCCATGGCGGTTGCTGCTGATTCCGGTCGTGGCCGGATCGATGGTGGCCTATGCAGCGAAGCGGATCGACCGCGCGCGGCTCAAGGAGATCAATCACCGTCTCCTGCTCGGCGACCGCCGCTCGCCCGCCTTGCTCAAGCCGCTGGTCGATGGCTTTGCGCGGCGGACGTTGGCGACCAACATCCGGCCCGGAGCACGCGCCGCGATCGCGCGCGACAAGGCGCAAGGGCGACGGGTGGTGATGGCGACGGCGAGCTATCGCCTTTACGCCGAGGCCATCGCCGCGGCGCTCGGATTTGACGATTGCATCGGCACGAACAGCGTGATCGGGCTCGACGAGCGGGTCCACGCCACGATCGATGGCGAAAATTGCTATGGGCCGGCCAAGTTGACGATGATCGAAGCATGGCTTGGCGACAGGGCGATCAAGCCCGGGCACGTACGATTTTACTCCGATCACGCCAGCGACGCGCCAGTGTTCGACTGGGCTGACGAGGCCGTTGCGGTCAACCCGCACGCGCGGCTGCGAACGCTTGCCAACGAACGCGGCTGGCCGATCGAGGATTGGGGTTAGGATGGTCCCCGGCGCACCCCGGGGAACCAACAGTCAGATTGCATTGAGCGCATTGTCGAAGTCGGCGATGAGGTCTTCGGCTTTTTCGACCCCGATCGAAATGCGCACGAGGTTGTCGGTGATGCCGAGCGCGGCCTTGCGCTCGTCGGGGACCGACAAATGGGTCATGGCCGCAGGCGCCGAGGCAAGCGTTTCGGTCCCGCCGAGGCTGACCGCGAGCTTGGCGATCTTGAGCGCGTCCAGGAAAGCAAAGGCCTCGCGCTCTCCACCCTTCAGATAGAGGGAAAAGGTCGATCCGGCACCGAGGCAATGGCGGTTGTAAATATCGGCCTGGCGACTCCCGGGCTCGAGAAAGCCGAGATAGCCGACGGTTTCGACCTTGGGGTGATGACGCAGGAATTCGCACACCTTGACCGCATTTTCGCCGGCGCGGGTCATGCGCAATTCAAGCGTCTCAAGGCTGCGCAACAGCATCCACGCGGTGTTGGGATCGACGATTCCGCCCATTGTGTTGCGAATCGCGCGGACGCGGTCGAGCAACGCTTTGTTGCCGGTCAGCCCGCCCGCCACGAGGTCGGAATGTCCGCCGGCATATTTGGTCAGGCTGTAGACCGAAATGTCGGCGCCCTGGTCAAGCGGCTTGGCCCACAGCGGCCCGAGGAAGGTGTTGTCGATCGCGATCGGCGGCAGGTCGCTTCCTCCTTCGCCATTGCCGAAGGCGGCGGCGCGCGCGGCGTGGACCGCCTCGACATCGACCAGCGCATTGGTCGGATTGGCCGGACTTTCGAGATAGATCAGCGACACGTTGCCCATTGCCTTGGCGCGTTCCATCACCTCGTCGATCTCCTCGCGCGTGGCGCCCGACGGGAAATCGACATATTTGACCCCGAACTGGCCAAGAATTTTGTTGATAATCGTTTCGGTCGCGGCATAAAGCGGGCCCGAGTGAACGATCACGTCCCCCGGCCGGACGAAGGTCAGAAACAGCGTTGTGATCGCGGTCATTCCGCTCGAGAAGGTCAATGCTTCCTCGGCATCTTCCCAGATGCGCAGACGGTCTTCGAGGATTTCCTGGTTGGGGTTGTTGAAGCGCGAATAGACCAGCCCGTCGGTGCCCCCGGGACGCCGTCCGGTGATCTCCTCGAAGAAGCGCTTGCCGTCGGCGGCGCGCTGAAAGACGAAGGTCGAGGTGAGGAAAATCGGCGGCTTCAACGAGCCTTCGCTGAGTGTCGGATCAAAGCCATAGCCCATCATCAGCGTCGCAGGATCAAGCTTGTGATTGCCGATGTGCTGAGTCATTTCCTTGGGGCGGCGGTTGTCGGTCACGGGGCAATCTCCTTGTTGCGCGCGCCTTAGCCGCTTGCCCGAAGTGGCGCTAGGGCAACGCGATCAGGCTGAGCTGGCGACCGTAGGTCGGCTCGGCGAGATGGGTCGCGCGGCGGTAGCTGAAATAATCGTTTGCGGCCGGGTATGTGTCGATCCCGAGGGCTTCGATGCGTCGGATGCCGGCTTCGGCGAGGCGCGCGACGAGGTAGGCTTCGAGGTCGAAGTGCGGCTCGCCGTGCGCGCCGTCGCACAGGAAACGGTCATTTCCGCCGTCGTCGGCGATCAGGCGCTCCGCAAAGGCGCGATCGACTTCATAGGAAGCGCGGGCGATTGTCGGGCCGATCGCGACTGCGATCCGATCGATGCGGGCGCCGAGCGAGAGCATCGCCGCGATCGCCTGATCGGTCACGCCCCCGACGGCGCCGCGCCACCCGGCGTGTGCGGCGGCGATCACGCCTGCCTCGACATCAGCGAACAGGACGGGGGCGCAATCGGCGGTGACGATGCCGATCGTCAGGCCCGGCGTCGCGGTGGCGAGGGCATCGGCGTGGGGACGCCTCTCGTCGGGCACGGCGGCCGAGACGATCACCGCGGTCGGGGAATGAACTTGATGGACGGTGGCGAGCGGTGCGCCGGAAAGGACCGCGTCCGCAGCGGCGCGGCGATTGGCCGCGGCGATGGTTGGGTCCTGCCCACTGCCGAGCCCGCAATCACCCGCGGCACGGTCGAAGAAAGCGTGCGCGACGGCGAGGCTCGCGGCACGGATCATAGCGCGAGCCGCATGACGATATCCTCGTCGGCATAAGCGCCGACCATGAATGTGTAGCGGCCGACTTTATCGAAGCCGTAGCGTTCGTAGAAGCGACGCGCGCGATGGGCTCTCCAGCCGGCGACGGTAGGGGTCTCGAGGAACAAGGCCAGGTCGGCTGGATCGTAAAGATGGCCGAAAGTCTGGGTGAAACTGTCGTCGCCGAGGCGGGCCAGCGCGGCGGCATCGGCGGGGGTGGCGGTGCGATAGGCGATCATCGGTCGAGCCCGGGGACGCACGGCCACGCCCTGGCGGTCAATCCGACGACCTTGAACAAGCGCCCCATCGCCTGTTCGTCACATAAGCGGCGGCGCGACGCGGCGATGGCGTCGGTGTGGGCCGGATTGCGCGCCGCCAGCGCCGAGGCGCGCGGACCAATGCCGAGCATTTCCAGCCAGCTCCCTTGCGTCAAGACACGGCTGACGGCGCAGCCGCTGGCTGCGGCGGCGAGCGCGGCGAAATCGACGTGGGCGGTGAGGTCAGCCTCGCCAGGTGCCTCGAGCGGATCGGCAAAAGCATGGTTGCGGACTGCCTGCAGGGTGTCGCCGGCCTCGCCGCCAGCATAGCCATAATCGATCACGATCGCTGCCCCGCCGTAGCGCTCGAGGTGGACCGCGAGCGCCGCGACGGCCGCGTCGCGCGCGGGCGATGCTTCCCGAAGCGGACCGTCGGCGCTGAACGCGAAGCGCGCCCCGTCATAGGCCACGCGGCGTTGCTCGGCGCCGATCCACTGCTCGATCGGCAGCGCGTCGAAGAATTCGTTGGCGACGAGCAACAGCGGGATGGCCGGCAAATCGACGATTGTTTGATGGAATATTGCGTCCGGTAGCAGTTGCGCCTGACGCCGGCGCAACAGCGGGCTGGTCTCGACCAAATGGACCTCGCCGGCGAAACCGGTCCGCCGCATGACGCGCAGGGCGTCGGCGGCAAGGGTTCCTCGCCCGGGGCCGAGCTCGGCATAAACCGCGGCGGCGGGGGCGCCGGCGGCGGCCCACGTGGCGACCAGCGCGGCGCCGATCATTTCTCCGAACATCTGACTGATTTCGGGCGCGGTGACGAAGTCCCCCGCGGCGCCGAACGGATCGCGGCGCGCATAATAATGCGCATTTGCCGAAGCCATGAAATCGGCAACGCCGATCGCACCGTCGCGCGCAATGCGCGCGCGCAGCGCTTCGGCGAATGCCGTCACCGGCCCTCGCCCGGCCCCTGCCGATACGGGCGAGGCGTGCTACGCAATGCTTTCGGTGCCGAAGGTCGGCTCGACGCGGACCCGGCGCTTGCTCGCGGTGGCCATCAGATAGGCGCCGCCGAGGATCATCGGCACGGTCAGCCATTGCCCCATGTGGAGCCCGGTCGCCTGCGCAAACCCGACCAGCTGCGCGTCGGGCTCCCGGATGAACTCCACCCCGAAGCGGAACAGGCCATAGAAAAAGATGAATGCGCCGACCAGCTTGCCTGGCTCGTACCGCGCCTTGGTGCGCCAGAACATGAAGCCGAGGATGGCCATCAGAACCAGTCCCTCGAACGCGGCTTCATAAAGCTGGCTCGGGTGGCGCGGTGGGCCAAGCACCATGAATCCGTCGTGCAGCTCGGGAAAGCGCACGGCCCACGGCACGTTGGTCGGCGCTCCCCATAGTTCGCCATTCACGAAATTGGCGAGCCGGCCGAAGAACAATCCGAACGGAACGCAGCAAGCGACATAATCGTGCAAGCGCAGCCACTGCAATTTCTCGCGCCGGGCGAGATAGAGGATACCGAGCGAGGTGCCGATGACCCCGCCGTGGAAGCTCATCCCGCCGTCCCACAATTTGAAGATTTCGAGCGGATGGGCGAGATATTCGGAAAGGTTGTAGAACAGTACGTACCCAAGCCGGCCGCCGAAGATGATCCCGAGGCTGGCGTAGAAGACGAGGTCGTCGGCGTGGCGGCGGGCCATCGGCGCGCCGGGCTGCTTGAGGAGCTTTAGGAGATACCAGTAACCGACGAAGATGCCGGCGAGATAGGCAAGGCTGTACCAGCGCAGCTGAAAAAAGCCGAGATCGAGCGCGACCGGCGAAAGGTGAAGGTCGGTAAAGGCAATGCCCGAAGCGATCGAAACGATGATGTCACTCAATTGCTGCGCTCCTTGGGGCTTCCCCTCGTCTTTGTCGCCTCATAGGGTGAGGGACGGCAAAGGGCAAAGGAGTGGATGATGGCGTCTGACCTCGACCGGAAATTCGACGCGGTGCTCGCCGCGGTGACCGGGCCGGGCGGACGAATCGTGCTTGGCAACGACGAGCATGGACGGGCCATCGTGACCAATTTTCCCGCAACCTTGCCGGCCTTTTTCAAGACCTTTTGCGCGCTCAACGGCGCGGTCGAGGCGGTCGTCGCGGGGGACGAGCGGCTGACCTTCGCCGATCTCGACGCCTGGTCGGACCGCGCCGCGAAGGCGCTGGTCGGGCGCGGGATCGCTAAGGGCGACCGCGTGGCGATCGCGATGCGCAACTGCCCGGGCTGGATCATCGCCTACATGGGGACGCTCAAGGCGGGCGCGGTGGCGACGCTTATCAACGGCTGGTGGCAGAGCCATGAACTTGATCATGCGCTGGCGCTGACCGAGCCGACGTTGATCATCGCCGATGCCCCGCGCGCCGCGCGGATCGGGGGGCTGGCGCACGATTACGCGCTGCTGACGCTGCCGATCGAGCTCCACCTCGACGGTGCGCTGGCGCCATTGCTCGGGGACGAAACAGGTGAAGCGACGCTGCCCGAGGTCGGGGGTGACGACGATGCGACGATCCTGTTTACCTCTGGATCGACCGGCGAGGCCAAGGGGGCTTTGTCGACCCATCGCACCGTGACGACCGCGGTGTATAGTTATGCGACCAGCCTGATGACGATGCTCGGGGTGCTCGAATCGAACGGTACGCCGCCCCCCAATCCGCCGCGCACCCTGGTCAATGTACCGCTGTTCCATGTCACCGGCGAAGTCCCCGTGCTGCTCAACAGCTTTGCCATCGGGCGTGGCATGGTGTTGATGCCCAAATGGGACGCGGCCGAGGCGCTGCGATTGATCGAGGCTGAGAAAATCACCTATTTCGTCGGGGTGCCGACGATGAGCCTCGAGCTGATGAACCATCCCGACCACGCCAGTTACGACACCAGCACGCTGACCGACCTTGCGGCGGGGGGTGCGGCCCGGCCGGTGGCGCATGTCGAACGGCTGCAGTCGGCCTTCCCCAACGCCCAGCCCGCTCTGGGCTATGGCCTGACGGAGACCAACGCCATCGGATGTGGCAATTTCTGGCAGAATTACGCCGACAAGCCGGCCTCGACCGGACGCGCCCAGAAACCGTTCGTCGAACTGGCCATCCTCGGCGCCAACGACGCCCAGCTGGCGCAGGGGGAGCGCGGCGAGATTGCGATCCGCACCGCCGCCAACATCACCGGCTATTGGCGCAATCCGCAAGCGACCGCAGCGGCGTTCACCGTCGATGGCTTTCTTAAGACCGGCGACATCGGCTATCTCGACGAAGACAATTATTTGTTCATCGTCGATCGCAAGAAAGACATCATCATCCGCGGTGGCGAGAATATCTCGGCGGCCGAGGTCGAGGCGGCGGTCTATGGCTGCGACGGGGTGAGCGAAGCGGCGGTGTTCGGCATCCCCGACGAGCGGCTTGGCGAAGTCCCCGTGGTAATCGTCCACTTGCGCGACGACAGCGCGCTCGACGAGGACATGCTGCGCGCCTTCCTGTATACCAAGCTGGCCGCGTTCAAGGTTCCCGCCGTGGTGCACTTCGCGCCCGACCCGCTGCCCCGGCTCGGCACCGGCAAGATCGACCGCGTGGCGTTGAAGCAGCAGTATACGGCGTAGCATGCGGTGGCCCACGGCGGCGCTCGACCGCCGCAATCTCTTGATCGGAGGCGGAGCGGGGATCGGGCTGATCGTCGCCTTCGCCGCATGGCCGCGGCGCCCCTCCTCGCCGCTGCGTGGTGCCGCGGGGGAACGGGTGTTCGGTCCGTTCCTGCGCATCGCCGACGATGGCCGGGTGACCGTCGCGGTTCCGCAGGCCGAAAGCGGGCAAGGCGCGTGGACCGGGCTCGCCCAGATTGCGGCGGACGAGCTTGGCGCGGCGTGGGACATGGTCGCGGTC
This sequence comes from uncultured Sphingomicrobium sp., assembly GCA_964235815.1. GTDB lineage: Bacteria > Pseudomonadota > Alphaproteobacteria > Sphingomonadales > Sphingomonadaceae > Sphingomicrobium. The sequence goes on along the minus strand of CAXSCF010000068.1, from coordinate 1,078 downwards.
GAGCCCGCGCCCGTCGCACCGGGCTATGCCAACCGGATCGTCGGTGAGACCCGCCTCACCGCGCAATCCTCCTCGATCCGCGCGTTCGAGGCGCCGATGCGCGAAGCGGCGGCGATGGCGCGGACGATGCTGTGCGGTGCGGCGGCGGCGAAGTGGGGGATCGATGCCGCCCAGTGCGAAGCGCGCGACGGCTATGTGGTGAGCGGGGCGCGGCGGATCGGCTTTGGCGCGCTCGCCGAACAGGCCGGGGCGATGCGCGCGCCGGCGGGTGGGGTGTTGCGGCGCGGGACGCTGGCCGGCCGGTCGCTGGCGCGGCTCGATCTGCCCGCCAAGGCCGATGGCAGCCTGCGCTTTGCCGGCGATGTGCGGCTCCCGGGGATGCGCTTCGCAGCGCTGCGCATGGCGCCGCGGGGGGGGCGGGTGAGCGGCTATGATCGCGCCGCGGGGGAGGCCAATGGCGCACGGATCGTCACTGGCGAGGGCTGGATTGCGGCGGTGGCGGAGACCAGCTGGGCAGCGCATCGCGCGCTCGATCGTGCGGCGCTGCGCTTCACCGGCCCGGCCGATGCCGACACGCCGGCGATCGACGCCGCGCTGACGGCAGCGCTCGACGGGCCGATGAGGCGGCTGGTCGATGAGGGCGATTATGATGCCGCGGTCGAGGGCAAGCGCCCGCTCAGCGCACGCTACACCATCGCCCCGACCCCGCATCTGTCGCTTGAGCCGCCGGCGGTGACGGTGCGCTTGAGCGGCGGACGGATCGAGCTGTGGGTGGCGGCGATCGCGCCAGACCTGACGCGTGCCGCCGCGGCGTCGGCGGCGGGAATCGGCGCGGACGGCGTCACGCTTTATCCGATGCCGATCGGCGATGGCGGTGGTGGCGGGATTGGCGAGGCGCTGATCGGACCGTCGATCGCGGTGGCGCGCGCCATCAAGGCGCCATTGTGCCTGACGATCGACGCCGCGAGCGCGCAAAATCACGGTCCGTGCCGCCCGCCGCTGGCGGCGCGGATCAGCGCGCTGGGGGATGGCGCGGGCGGGCTGGCGAGCTGGCACGGGCGGTTCGCGGGCGCCGCCG
>CAXSCF010000067.1:3166-11004 GCA_964235815.1 uncultured Sphingomicrobium sp. | reverse complement strand
CTCGACAAGGGCGCGCGCTTTACCGACTGGTCGCGCCGCCCGCTCGACAAGCGCCAGATCGATTATGCCATCGGCGACGTAACCCACCTCGCGACGATCTTCCCCAAGCTTGTCGCCAAGCTCAAGAAGACCGGGCGCGGGGCGTGGCTCGACGAGGAGATGGAGCGGCTCGCCGACCCCTCGTCGTTCGCCTTCCCGCCCGAGGACGCGTGGAAGCGCCTCAAGCTGCCGAGCCGCAACCCGCAAGTGCTTGGCCGCCTGCGCGCGCTCGCCGGGTGGCGCGAAAGCGAGGCGCGGGGCAAGGACCTGCCCCGTGGGCGGATCGTCAAGGACGACACGCTGGCCGATATCGCCGGCCATCCGCCCAAGACGCAGGAGGATCTCGGCAAGGTTCGCGGACTGTCGGCGGGATGGCGCAACAATGATATCGGGGCGCGAATGATGAGCGCGCTGGTCAAGGCCGAACCGCTCGAGGCCGACGATTTGCCCGCGCGCGAACCGCGCCGCCCGGGGTTGACCAAGGACGGCGCCCTGGTCGCCGACTTGCTCAAGCTGCTGCTCAAGATCCGCGCCAAGGAAAGCGGGGTCGCGTCCAAGCTGATCGCGCGCAGCGACGAACTCGAAATGCTCGCCTCGGGGATGCGCGACGGCCTGCATATTCTGTCGGGCTGGCGGTTCGAGGAGTTCGGCCGCGACGCGCTCGACCTGGTCGAGGGCCGCTTGGCCTTCGCAACCGAGCATGGCCGGCTGAAACTTACCCGCACCGACAATGTTCAGGTCAGTGACGTCGACCCCTGACCTTGCGGAGAAGATGATGCGCATCACCGTGCTGTTTTTGACGATACTGCTGGGCGCGTGCGCCATGACCCCGAAGACGGCGATGGTGGCCGACAACGGCGGGACCTGCGCCAACAATGCCCTTGGCACGTATGTCGGACATCGCAAAAGTTCGACGCTTGGCTCCGAATTGCTCAAGGCTTCGGGCGCGCGGCATGTGCGCTGGGTCAAGAAAGGCGAAATGGTGACGATGGAAAATCGTGGCGACCGCCTGACCGTCCACCTTGACGCCGCCAGCCGGGTCGAAAGCCTCGCCTGCGGCTAATCGAAGGCGATTGCCGGGGTCCGCCCCAGCGCCTTGGCCAGTTGTGCAAGGCGCCTCTCGACCGCGCCCGAGGCAAGCTCGCGATAGCGCGGAGCGACGGTCATCACCACGCGCTTGTCGCGCAAGGCGAGGCTCGACCGGCGGAGCATCGCCTCGGTCCCGCCGCTGAAACGCTGGGCAAGCCGGATCGCCTTGCCCCACGCGATGGCGCGCTCGTCCTCGCCGGGGCGCAGCAAGCCGCCGACCTTCTTGTCGAACCCGCCGTCGCCGCCGAACGCGCTGCACAGCGCACGTCCCAGCATCGCCCGGCCATGCGCGTCGATCCCCACCCAATTGCCATGCAGCGCCATGTCGACCGCGCGCTCGGCCCGAAAATCGGGATGAGCGTTCCAGCCAATGTCGCCCAGCAAACAAGCGGCAAGCCGCAACCGTTGGTGATCCGGGCTTTCGTCGGGAAACAGCGGGTCGATCCATGAGTCGAGGGCTGCGCCATGATCGCCGAAGCGCCCGAGCCGCTCGCCGATTTCAAGCGCGGCCGACAGCAACGGGTCCTCGCGCCGGGTGTCGAGATCGAGATCGCGATAGAGCATCCCTTCGCGCAACCCGAAGGCCGACGTGATCGAGCGCGCCGGCCCGAGCACATCGACCATTGCCGCCAGGATCGCAGCGGCGGCGGGGAGCGCGGCGATTCGGCCCGGAGACAGGCCGGTGCGCGCCTTGAGCGCATCGACCGGGGTGTCGCGCACGATCGCCGCCAGTTCGGTCAGCCGCTCGTGCCTTATCCGGTGCTGATGGATCATCGGCAAAGGGTGCCCGACCAAACGCAGATCGAGCAGCGCAAGCGCGCGGAATGATCCGCCGACGAGATAGAGGCCGTGCCCGCGCGCGGCGTCCCTCAGGCGGGTCGCGGCGACACTCGCGCGGATCGCATTGGTGATGGCGATCGGATCGGGGTCGCCACCGACGCGCAATACGCCGAGCGGGAGGGACACCCCCTCCCCCGCACCGCCGCGCGCGACCCCGACCAGCTCAAGGCTGCCCCCGCCAAGGTCGGCGACGATGCCGTGGGCGCGCGGAATGCCGGAGATCACGCCGAGGCCCGAATATTCGGCTTCCTCGGCCCCCGACAGCAAGCGGGGCTTCAATCCGAGCGCGGCGACACGCTTGAGAAAGGCAGCACCATTGCCAGCGTCGCGCACCGCCGCCGTGGCGACGGTGTGGAGCTTCTTGAGCCCCATTTCCTTGCCGAGGGTCCGGAACCGCGCGAGTGCTTCGAGCGTGTGGTCCATCGCGCCTTCGTCGAGGTGTCCCCCGGCGATGAGCCCGCGGCCCAGCGCGGCGTTGGTTTTTTCGTTGAAGAGGATCGAGGGGATGCGTTCGGCCCCGGCATAAGCGACGAAGCGCACGCTGTTGCTGCCGATGTCGATGATCCCGACCGGGCCGAAGGGCTTCTCCGCCATCAGCCGCGCTGCGTCAAACGCAGCTTGGGAACGGCCTTGCCGGCGAGGCTGGCGCCGCGGCCCGACAGCGAGGGGTTGGTCATGAAATAACGGTGGAGGTTGAAGTGGCGCTTGCCGGGGATGAGGCGCTTGTAACTGCCATCGGGGCCGAGCTCCCAACTTTGTTCATTATCGATGAGGTTGGCGATCATCACCTGGTCGAGCACCTGGGCATGGACCGTCGGATTTTCGAGCGGCATCATATATTCGACCCGCCGGTCGAAATTGCGCGGCATCCAGTCGGCCGAACTGATGTAGACCCGCGCCTCGTCATGGGGCAGCCTCTTGCCATTGGCGAAGACGAAGATCCGGCTGTGCTCGAGGAAGCGGCCGACGATCGACTTGACGCGAATGTTGGCCGACAGTCCCGCCACTCCGGGGCGCAGGCAGCACACCCCGCGGACGATGAGATCGATCGACACCCCCGCCTCGCTCGCTTCGTACAATTTGACGATGATCGCCGAGTCGACGAGGCTGTTCATCTTGGCCCAGATCGCCGCCGGGCGCCCGCCCTTGGCATGGGCGATCTCGCCATCGATCAGCGCGAGGAAGCGCTCGCGCAGGTTGCGCGGGCTGAGCGTCAGCAATTCGAGCCCGCGCGGCTGGACATAGCCGGTGATCAAGTTGAACAATTTCGCGGCATCGCGCGCGGCGCGGCGCGATGCGGTGAAGAAACTGATGTCGGTATAGATGCGCGCCGTGGTCGGGTGATAATTGCCCGTCCCGAAGTGGCAGTAGGTGCGCAAGGTCGGGCCTTCGCGGCGGATCACCATCGACACCTTGGCGTGGGTCTTCCACTCGACGAAACCGTAGATCACCTGAACCCCGGCGCGCTCCAGCCGGCTCGCCCACAGGATGTTCTGCTCTTCGTCGAAGCGCGCCTTCAATTCGACCACGGCGGTGACCGACTTGCCCGCTTCGGCGGCGGCGACCAGCGCATCGATGATCGCCGACTGCTTGCCGGCACGATACAGCGTCTGCTTGATCGCCACCACGTCGGGGTCCTCGGCCGCCTGGCGCAGGAAGGCGACAACGACCTCGAAGCTTTCGTAAGGGTGGTGGACGACTATGTCCTTGGCGCGGATCGCGGCGAAGCAGTCGCCGTCATGCTCGGCGATGCGCTCGGGGAAACGCGCGCTGTAGGCGGGGAATTTGAGGTCGGGGCGATCGACCTCGACCAGTTGCGCCAAATCGACGATGCCGATGAACCCCCCGCTTTCGCTGACCAATGCGGTGGTCGCGACGAGCCCGGCGCGAACCTGTTCCTCAAGGTCGATCGGCGTGTCGGCGGCGAATTCAAGGCGGATCACCCGCCCGCGGCGGCGGCGCTTGATCGCCGAACGGAAATAGCGGACGAGGTCCTCGGCATCCTCCTCGACCTCGATGTCGCTGTCGCGCAGCAGGCGGAATGCCCCCGCCGCGACCTTGCGGAACCCCGGAAAGAGCAGCCCGAAATGGGCCAGCACGACATTGTCGATGGCGATGAAGCGCACCCCCTCGCCGGGCAGACGGACAAAGCGCTTCAAGGTCGACGGGATCATCAGCAATTCGGTGACGGGCTCGCCGGTTGCATCGGTCTCGAGCGCGAAGATCAGGCTCAGCCCGAGATTGGTGACGAATGGAAAGGGATGCGACGGGTCGATCGCCTGCGGAGTCAGCACGGGCAGGATCTGGTCGCGAAAATGGCCTTCGAGCCACTCGGCCTCGGCGGGCGTGAGGTCGCTTGCGCCGACCACTTCGAGCCCGGCGTCATGGAGCATTTCCTTGAGCAGGATCCATTCGCCCTGCTGCGCCACGACCAGGGCATCGGCGTCGGCGGCGATCGCGTCGAGCTGCTGCGACGGGGTGCGTCCGTCCATCGACAGATTTTCAATCCCCTGCAGTTGTTGGCCCTTCAGGCCCGCCACTCGGGTCATGAAGAATTCGTCGAGGTTCGAGCCCGAGATCGACAGGAAGCGCAACCGCTCGAGCAGCGGATGCGCCGGATTGGCTGCTTCCTCCAGCACGCGGCGGTTGAACGAAAGCCATGACAGTTCGCGGTTGAAGAACAGCCGCGCGTCGGGTTCGATCTTACCTGCCGCTTCGTCCTTCACGCGGCGCGGCCAATGTCGATCAACCCGCCCTCGACCAAGGCGCGGCGGATCGTTGGCAGGGTCAATCGGGCGCGATCGGCGATGGCGAAACGGTCGATCGCCTCGACGATCCGTTCGGCATTGTAATAGCTGCGCTCGACCCGGTCGGAGATGAAGCGCAGCGGCTCGTCGGCAACGTGCAGCCCGCGGTCGGCGAACAGCAAGCGCAGCAAGCCCTTGAACAGGACATCGTCGGGCTGGGCGATCCGAGCCACGGGGGTCACCGCGAGGCGAGTGCGCAAATCGGGCAGCGCAATCTCCCACGCCGGGGGAACCGCATCGACGATCATGACCAGCGGCCGCTTGCTCTCCTGCGCCGCGTTCCAGGCGTGGAACAACGCTTCCTCGTCATGATGCTCGGCGCGGTCGATCAACAGCCCGCCGACACGGGTGCAAAAGGCGCGTCCGAGCAAGGTCCGCCCCGATCGCCGCGGCCCGGTCAGAATGGTCGCTTTGACCGGCCACAGGCTCCACGTGCGAAAATGTTCGAACGCGTCCCGGTTGGCGTCGGATACGAGGAAACGGTCGTCGTCGGCCGCCTGAGGCCAGTCGAGCGGCAGCGCGATCTGGTCGGGCCGCTGCCTCATGTCGCGGGCGTTGGCGCTGCGGGTGGTGGCGCGGCTTTGGGAACGGGCTGCGGAGCCTGCGTCGCCGGCGGCGTGGCCACGGCGGGCGGCGCCGGCGCGGCGAGCCCGCGCGAGATTCGCACCGCACCGCCCGACAGATTGACGCTCCATCCGCGCGCGGCCAATCCGCTGCGCAGCGCCGCCAAGGGACCGCGAAAGGCAAGGACGAGGTCGCCCGCGCCACTCCGGTCGGTGACCGAAATCACCCCCGCGACCGAGCGAACCTGAGCCAGCGCCGCGACCAGCGTGGTGCCGTCGGCGGACGACACGAACAAGGGCAGCGACACCACGGCATCGGGCATGGGCGTTTCGGCCACCAGCTCGTCGATCGAGGGCGGCGGCAGCGGCTGATCGAGCGAGCGGTCGTGAACGAACACCCCGGCATCGAGCGCAGCGGTGAACATGGCATCCATCCGGTCGACCCCTTCGGCCATCATGCGCGGAATGTCGGCGCTGTCCTTGGCGAGGAGGTCGAAGCTGCCGAGGCGCTGGCCGTCGGGCCCGAAACGGCCGGTGAAGGTCGCCCGCGCCGGCCCACCGGGATAAAGCCGATGCATGCTGGCTTCGGCGACCAGCACGTTCGAGGCGCCATACAAATCGATCAGATTGCGCCACCAGCCGCGGCCCGGACGGCGCGTCTGGGCCGCGTTGACCAGCAACGGATCGGCCCCCATCCCACTCACCCGGACATAGTCGATCGCGCTTTGCGAGGTGCGATATTGCGCCCAGGCACGCTGCCAGGCGTTCTTGAGCTCGACCCCCGTCACCGATCCCGCGGTGGTGGTGAGCGGGATCAGCAGCATCGGCGCCGAATGCTGCTGCGGCCCGCCGACCCCGAGCAAGGCGCCGGCGCGGGCGCGGTCGAACAACACCCCGAGCTGGGCGATGTACCGCGTCGGGCCGATCTGTTCCTGCTCGACCACGATCGAGGCGACGAGGCTGTCGAGCACACCGTCGCTCAGCATCGGGGCTTCGCTGATCGGGCGATGATTGGTCTTGGCCCACAAGGCCTTGAACCCTTCGCGCTGGGCGATGCGCCAGCCGGCGTAGCGCGCGCTGATCGCATCCTTGCCCGCGACATCGACCTTGATCCCGCCGATTTCGAGCGTTCCGCTGCTGTCGATCGGCAGGATGCCGCGATCGCCGGCTTCCATCTGCGCGACAAGCGTCCCGCCAGCGACAAGGGCGATGAGGGCGACGGCGGAGATGAGCGCGGTGCGCCTCGGCGAAAGCATGGCTGCGCTTTTGGCGACAATAAAGTGGAAATCCAAGCTCCTTCGATACGCGCTTCGACAAAAGCTCGGTGCTCCTTGGGATGAGCGGTTCTCTTTCCCGCTCATGCTGGGTAGGAACGCAGTCGCGCATCGAAGCACGGAGTGACAAGGTGGGACTTACCTACGAACAGGCCGGGGTCTCGATCGCCGCCGGCAATGCGCTGGTCAAGGCGATCGCCCCGCTTGCCCGCTCGACCGCGCGAGCCGGCGCCAATGCCGAACTGGGCGGGTTCGGCGGGTTCTTCGACTTGAAGGCGGCGGGCTATGACGACCCGCTCCTCGTTGCCGCCAATGACGGGGTCGGGACCAAATTGAAGCTCGCGATCGAGCTTGGCGACCATTCGGGCGTCGGCATCGATCTCGTCGCGATGTGCGTCAACGATCTCATCGTCCAGGGCGCCGAGCCCTTGTTCTTCCTAGATTATTTCGCCAGCGCCAAGCTCGATCCCGTCGTCGCCGAAGCCGTCGTCGCCAGCATCGCCGCGGGCTGCCGCGAGGCCGGCTGCGCGCTGATCGGGGGCGAAACCGCCGAAATGCCCGGGATGTACGCGCCGGGCGACTACGACCTTGCCGGCTTCTGCGTCGGCGCCGTCGAGCGTGCCAATGTCCTCACCGGGACGCGCGTTGCCCCCGGCGACGTCATCCTCGGGCTCGCCAGCAGCGGGGTCCATTCGAATGGATTCAGCCTGGTGCGAAAGCTGATCGAGACCAACGCCTGGCGGCTCGATCGCCCCGCAGTGTTCGACCAGGACCACCTCCTCGGCGACCTCCTCCTCGCCCCCACCCGCATCTACGTGAAAAGCCTGCTCCCGATCCTGCGCGAGGGCCGGATCGGCGCCCTCGCCCACATCACCGGCGGCGGCCTGCTCGAGAACATCCCGCGCATCCTCCCCGCCAACTGCCACGCCATCGTCGACGCCGCCGCCTGGCCGCTGCCGCGCCTGTTCGCCTTCCTCCAGGCCGGCGGCGGAATCGAGCCGCAAGAGCTCGCCCGCACCTTCAATTGCGGCATCGGCATGGTCGCGATCGTCAGCGACAGCGACGCCGACCCCGTCACCGCCGCGCTCACCGAAGCCGGCGAAACGGTCCACCGCATCGGCCACATCGAGCCCGGCCCCAAAGCCTGCACCGTCCGCGGCCCCGCCGACACCTGGAGCGCCCGCGACCCCTGGTCAGCCACCCATGCCGGCTAAGCGCTCGCTCCT
>CAXSCF010000067.1:2094-3156 GCA_964235815.1 uncultured Sphingomicrobium sp. | reverse complement strand
GGAGAGTTAAGTGAAGACGCGCGTCGCCATCCTCATCTCGGGGCGCGGCTCCAACATGGCGGCGCTGATCTACGCCGCGCGCGCCGACGAATGTCCCTATGAGATCGCGCTCGTGACCGGCGACAAACCCGCCGCCCTTGGGCTCGACCTCGCCCACGCCGAAGCCGTCCCAATGCTCAGATTGGATGGCAGGACATTGGGCGCAACTTACTGGAATGCCCTGCAAACCGCGCTCGACGAGGCCGCCATCGAGATCATCGCCCTGGCCGGCTTCATGCGCATCATCCCGCCCGCCTTCGTCGCCCGCTGGGCCGGCCGGATGATCAATATCCACCCCTCGCTCCTCCCAAGCCATCTCGGTCTGGGCACCCACGACGCGGTGCTCGCGGCGGGCGAAACGACCACCGGCGCCACGGTCCACCTCGTGACCCCCGAAGTCGACGACGGTCCGATCCTCGGCCAGGTTAAAGTCGCGGTCCTCCCCGGCGACACCGCCGACACCCTCGCCGCCCGCGTCCTCATCGCCGAGCATCAGCTCTATCCCCGCATCCTCGCCGCCTTTGTCGCCAAGGAACGGGACCCGGCGTGGATCGTCGCCAAGGTCAACGACCTTGCGCTGACCCTCCCCGAAACGCGTGCCAAGACCAGCCACGGCGCCCCCGGCTGGAAGGTCGGGTCGCCATCGAGCGACAAATTCTTCGCGATCATGTGGCTTGGCCATCACGGCGAAGCATCCACCGCGGTGCTGGTCAAGTCGAGCGGGCAGGACGAGATGGCGGCGCTGATCGAGGCCGACCCCGCGCTTTATTTTCGCCCGGCCTATTACGGCCCGTCGGACTGGATCGGCATCCGCCTCGACCAGGGCCGGGTCGATTGGGACCATGTCGCGCAGTGGCTCGACAACAGCTGGCGCCATTGCGCCCCTCCGCGACTGACCAAGTTGATCCGCGCGGCCGAGGCGTTCTAAGCTGGGGGATGGAAAACGCTTTGCCCGACGCCGCCCGATGAGCGATCCCACTCCCGCCGAGCGCGCGTCGCGGCGGCGGCTGATCAATGTCGCCG
>CAXSCF010000067.1:0-2084 GCA_964235815.1 uncultured Sphingomicrobium sp. | reverse complement strand
CGACACGGCTTCGTTGTTGTAGGCCGAGGCTGTTGGCAGCGGCGGAGACGGCGATCGGCGCCTTGCTGATCTCGGGACTTGGGCTGTGGAACGGATGGCGCAGCAGCGACGAGCCCAAGCCGGCGGCGACCAAGGTCATCGAACAGCGCTCGGCAGTGCCACTCGCGCTCCACGGGCGGGTCGAGGATGAGGGCAAGGCGCTGGTTTTGAGCCCGGTCGAAGCGGGGCACACGCTCGATTCTCTGACCATGACGGTTGCGGGAAAGCCGCCGCTGTCGCTCGGCAGCGACGGGCGCTTGATGGCATCGTCGATCGAGGAACTGGTCCCGCCCCCGACGAGGGCCGATCGCAGCGGGACGATCCCGGTGATCATCTCAGCGCGCTATATCGAGGCGGGCAAGGACCGCAACGGCGGCGGGCGCTATCGCCTGTCCTACCGCTGGGCGGGCGGCGGACTGTTCGGAGGGCGCTCGCTGCGCCTCACGCGGTTCAGCCGCGGCTGAGCAAAAAGAGGCCGCCGGATGGCTCCGACGGCCTCCCTTATTGTCAGGAAAGCGTGCTTAGCCGACGATCTCTTCGGGCTTGAAGAAATATGCGATTTCGGTCGCGGCATTTTCGTCGCTGTCGCTGCCGTGGACGCTGTTCGCCTCGATCGATTCGGCGAGCTCCTTGCGGATCGTGCCGGGGGCGGCGTCCTTGGGATTGGTCGCGCCCATGATGTCGCGATTGGCCTGCATCGCATTCTCGCCCTCGAGCACCTGGACCACGACCGGACCCGAGATCATGAACTCGACCAGCTCGCCGAAGAACGGACGTTCGCGGTGGACGGCATAAAAGCCCTCGGCCTGGTCGCGGCTCATGTGGATCCGCTTCGAGGCGACGATGCGCAGGCCGGCGTCCTCGAGCATCGTCGTGACCGCGCCGGTCAGGTTGCGGCGCGTGGCGTCGGGCTTGATGATCGAAAAAGTGCGGGACACCGCCATGGGAAAGCTCCAGAATTTGAGGGGAAAAAGAGTGGCCGCGCCCCTAGCCCGCGTTGCCGCAAAGGGCAAGATCAGGCCTTCTTGACCCAGCGGCCGTCCTCGCTTGCCCAATAATGACGCTCCACCCCATCGCGCCCGGCGAGCAGCTTCCACGCCAGGCGGGCGGGCTCCAGGCTGTCATGGTCGAACAGATAGAATGCCCGATCATAGCCGAGCGCCGCGTCGCGCCACTGGCCATCGGCGATGACCAGGTTGCGCGCGTGGTTGGGGGCGTCGCTGCCGCTCGACAGCAGGATTGGCTGCGCGCTGTCGTCATTGCCCCCGGCGAGCCCGTGGGGGATGAAGCTCGCCGCGCCCTGGTCCCACAGCAAGCGGTCGAGCCGGGCGAGTTGGGCATCGTCGGCGGCAACGACCAGCAACCGCTCCCCGTCACCGAGCAGGCGCTGCCCGACCGACGCGATCACGCCCTCGGCGGTCGCGTCGCCCAATTGATAAAAATCGACCCGCATTCCTTGTCGGATCACCCCTCGACCACGTCCGCGATATATTGGTCGAGCAGGCGCACGCCATAGCCCGTCGCGCCCTTGTCGTACGTCGGGCATGCCTTGTCCGACCACGCCATCCCGGCGATGTCGAGGTGCGCCCAGGCGACCCCCTCGTCGATGTAGCGCTTGATGAATTGCGCGGCGGTGATCGAGCCCGCCTCGCGCGGGCCGACGTTCTTCATGTCGGCAATCGGCGAATCGATCAGCCGATCATAGGCCTCGCCCATCGGCTGGCGCCACAATTTGTCGCCGCTCTCATCACCCGCCTTGATCAGTGCCGCCGCCAGCGGTTCGTCATTGGCGAAGATGCCGGCATATTCATGACCCAGCGAAATCACCATCGCCCCGGTCAGCGTCGCCAGATCGATGATCGTCTTGGGCGAAAATTCCTTTTGCGCCCAGGTAATCGCATCGCACAGCACCAGCCGCCCCTCGGCGTCGGTGTTGATCACCTCGACCGTCTGGCCCGACATCGTCGTGACGACGTCGCCCGGACGCTGCGCATTGCCGTCGGGCATGTTCTCAACGAGCCCGCAGATGCCGACAACATTGGCCT
>CAXSCF010000066.1:0-11149 GCA_964235815.1 uncultured Sphingomicrobium sp. | reverse complement strand
GGCGCAGCGTGACCTGGCTCTTGGCGTCGGGCTCGAGGAAGCGCGCAGCGCCCAAATGGCGGTCGGCAGCCATGCGCTCGAGGATCTTGTGGCTGTAATAGAGCGTGGCGGGGAGGAAGTCGGGGGTCTCGTCGGTGGCGTAGCCGAACATGATCCCCTGGTCGCCCGCGCCCTCGTCCTTGTTGCCGCTGGCGTCGACGCCCTGGGCGATCTGCGGCGACTGGCCGTGGAGGTTGTTCTCGAAGCGGAAGGTCTTCCAGTGGAAGCCGTCCTGTTCGTAACCGATCTTCCTCACGGTGGCGCGGACCGTGGCCTCGATTTCCTCCAGCGCGCCGTCGGCCCACTGGTCATTTTCATAGACGCCCTTGCAGCGGATTTCGCCCGCCAGCACGACGAGCTGGGTCGTGGTCAGGGTTTCGCAGGCGATGCGCGCCTCGGCATCCTTGCCGAGGAAAAGATCGACGATCGCGTCGCTGATCTGGTCGGCGACCTTGTCGGGATGGCCTTCGGAAACCGATTCGGAGGTGAAGAGATACGAGCTGCGCATGAGCGGGCGTAAGTCCTTGCATGGGAATCAAAGGAAGAATCCGGGATATAAAGATATCCTTATGTCCGCCTGTAGCGAGGCCGACGGTCGAGCGCAATCGCCGCGATCAGCAAGATGAAGCCGAGCGCCAGCGGAATGATATTGCCGAGCCGCGCGAACAGGGTCGGCGCGGCGGCGGCGGGGGGAAGGTCGGCATCGATGATCCCCGCCGTGCCCGCCGGGATCGAGCGGAGCAGGCGCCCGCGGGCATCGATCAGCGCGCTGATCCCGGTCGGGGTCGAACGAACGATCGGGATGCCTTCCTCGGCCGCGCGAAGCCGGGCCTGGGCGAGATGCTGCGGCGGTCCCCAACGCCCGAACCAGGCATCGTTGGAGGGGTTGAACAGGAAGCGCGGGCGGTGGGCGCGGTCGATCACCTCGCCCGAAAAGATGATCTCGTAGCACACTTGCAGCCCCATCAGGGCGCCGCCGGGAAGCGCGATGCTGCGCGGGCCGGGTCCGTCGGCGAAGTCGAGGTCGCCGGGGGCGAGCCGCGACAGGCCGATCGCCGACAGGATCGGGCGCATCGGCAGATATTCGCCATAAGGGACGAGGTGCGCCTTGTCGTAGCGTCCGACAAGCCGAGCGGCGGGATCGAGAATGAACACGCTGTTCGTCGCGCCGCTGACGGCCTGCCCGTCGGTCGAGGCGATGCCTAGCCCGCCGGTGACGAGGGTCGCGCCGGGGATGCCGCTGTTGACGATGCGGCTGCGCTCGGCGGCGATGAACGGCGCGGCGGCGGGACGCTCGTCGCTCAGCGGATTGGTGACGGCGGCTTCGGGCCAGAAAATCACGCCCGGCGGTCCACGGTCGTGAGCGAAGGGTCGCTGCGACAGGCCGGCGAGGCGTCGCGCGGCGATGGCGTCGAACCCTTCGCGCCACTTGTCGCCTTGGCCAATGTTGGGCTGGACGATTCGCACGGGCTGGGGGGTGGTCGGTCGCACGGCGCGCGGCGCAAGGGCGATCAGAAACGCGGCGAGCAGCAACAGGAACGGCGGGATCGCGTCGAATCGCTCGCGCTTGGCAAGCAACCACACAAGACCACCCGCGAGCACCGCCAGCATCGACAGCCCGTAGGTGCCGATGGCGGTCGAGCTTTCACGCCACGGGGTGTCGACCAGCGCCGCCCCGACCGGATTCCAGGCAAAGCCGGTGAACATCGTGCCGCGCAGATATTCGCACAGCGCCCAGCTTCCGGCCAGCGCCAGCACCAAGGCCAGGCGCCGCTCGCGCCCGAATTTCCACGCGAGGCCGGCGGCGAGCATCATGAAGGCGGCGAGGTAAAAGGATAGCAGGACCACCGCGACCCAGCCGAGCCAAGCCGGCATCGCCGCCTGGAACGTGAAAGCGGTGGCGATCCAGTTGAGACCGATGCAGAATTGCCCGACGGCGAACCCCCAGCCGACGAGCACGGCGCGGCGCTGCGTCGGCGCGCGCTCAACCAGTTCGCACAGGATGGCGAAGGCGAGCGGCATCAGCGGCCACGACGCGTAGGGTTGAAAAGCGAAGGCGGATACGGCGCCGACGAGCAGCGCGAGGAAGAAATTCATAGCAGTGCCATAACGCCTCGGCGCGAGCGAAGTCGAGGGGACGGGGTCAATCCCCTCAAAGCGGTCACCCTGAGCTTGTCCAAGGGCCCGTCGTGAATACGGGACGACTCTTCGACAGGCTCAGGATGAGCGCATTTTGTAGATGAAGTTAGCGCGTTATTGGCGGGGTCGATGGCGCCCCCGAAACCGTGCGCGGCTGCGCCGTTGCCGAGCTCACCCGCCACACTTTCCCGCCGACATCGTCGGCCACCAGCAGGCTGCCGTCGCGGGAGATGGTGACGCTGACCGGGCGGCCATAAGCCACATCGCCGACGCGGAAGCCGGTCAGCACATCGACCGGCTTGCCCGACGGCTGGGGTCCGGCGAACGGAACGAAAATCACCTTGTAGCCCGACGCCGGTTTGCGGTTCCACGACCCGTGCTGGCCGACGAACGCCCCCTGCGCAAATTGCGGCCCGAGCGTCTCGCCCGCGCTGAAGGCCAGTCCGAGCGACGCGGTGTGCGGCCCGAGCGCGTAATCGGGCGCGATCGCCTTTGCGACCATCGCCGGATTGCCCGGCGGGCGCTTGTCGACATGCTGGCCGTAATAACTGAACGGCCAGCCGTAGAAGCCGCCGTCCTTGACCGACGTCATGTAGTCGGGGACGATATCATTGCCGAGTTCGTCGCGTTCGTTGACCGAGGTCCACAATTGCCTGCTCCACGGGTTCCACGCCAGCCCGGCTGGATTGCGCAGGCCGCCAGCGAAAATGCGGTAGGCGCCGGTCTTGGCATCGATCATCCAGATCGCGGCGCGACCTTTTTCCATCGCCAGTCCATTTTCCCCGACATTGCTGTTCGACCCAACCCCGACGAACAGGAACTTGCCGTCGGGAGAGGCGACCAGCGACTTGGTCCAATGGTGGTTATAGCCCGATGGCAGATCGGTCACCTTGCGCGGAGCGGAGGTAATGCTGGTCTGGCCAAGCTGATAGGGGAAGGCGACCAGCGAATTGGCATTGGCGACATACAGCTGGCCATTGGCGAAGGCCATTCCGAACGGCGAAGTGAGGCCGGTGACGAGCGGAACCTTGAGTTCGGCCACGCCGTCGCCATCGGCGTCGCGCAGCAGGCTGATGCGATTGGCGCTTTGCGCCTTGCCCGAACCGGCCTTTTTCATCAGCATCTTCTGGATGCCGCCCTTGAGGGTGCCGCCGGTATGGTCGGTGCCCGGGCTGTCGGACTCGGTGACCAGCACGTCGCCGTTGGGCAGCACGAGCAGCGATCGCGGATGCTGCAGGTCGCCGGCGAACGGATCGACCTTGAGCCCCGCCGCGGCGGTCGGCATCTTGCCCGCGGGCCAGCCTTCGCCCTTGGCGACGTTGACCGTGGGGATGAGGCTCGAACTGGGTTTGACGAGGTCGGGGTGGGGCCCGATGGCAAGATCGACCGGGCGGGTCGAGGCGGAACCGCAGGCGGTCAGCGCCAATGCGAGGGCAAGGGTGGGAAAAGCGACGATCGGGCGCATGACAAATCCTCCGGCAGAACGAACCAATGTGCGATGCTAACGGCGCGCGCGCCCAAAGGATGCGTCAGTCGCCGATGGCGGCCTTGGCCGGCTGCTCGGGCGCCTCGAGCCGAAGCTTGATCATGCGCCGCGCATCGGCCTCGACGCTGATGATCCGCCAGCCCGAGGGATGCTCGACGCTCTCACCCGGCTGGAGGATTCGCCCGGCGAGCAGAAAGGTCAGTCCGCCCAAGGTATCGACTTCGTCATCGACCGCGACCAGCCGCCCGTCGACGTCGCGCGCAATCTCGTCGAGCTCGGTTCGCGCGTCGGCTTCCCACAGCCCCTCGTCGAGCAGATGGAGCATGCCATCGGCCTGCTCGTCATGCTCGTCCTCAATCTCGCCGACGATTTCCTCGACCACGTCCTCGATCGTCACAAGCCCCTCGGTGCCACCGAATTCGTCGACCACGATGGCGAGGTGGACGCGCTGGAGCCGCATCCGCGCGAGCAAGTCGAGCACACCCATCGATTCGGGAACGAACAATGGATCGCGGATGATTTCCTTGAGCGTCGGCGAATAGCCATTGTCGACGTAGGCGTTGAAGACGTCCTTGATGTGGACCATCCCGACGACTTCATCGAGGCTGTCGCCGGTCACCGGCAGGCGGCTGTGCCCGGCATCGGCGAAGGCCTGGTACAAATCGTCCATGCTGATCGTCGCCGGGACCGAGACGATGTCGCCCCGCGTGACCGCGATCTCGCCCGCGGTGCGGTCGCCGAAGTGGAGCAGGTTGCGCAGCATTTGGCGCTCGAGCGGGGACAGGTCGCCGCGCTTGGGCGCCGCCGCATCGGCCTCATCGATGGCATCCTCGAGCTTGTCGCGCAGCGTCGCTTCATGATCCTCGCCGAAGATCAGGGTGCGCATTCCGCGCCACAACCGCGATCCGCCCTCATCCTCCTGCTCCGCCGCCATCAGCGATCGTCCGCGTAGGGATCGGCGATGCCGAGCCGCGCCAGTGCGCGCACCTCGCGCGCCTCCATGTCGGCCGCCGCGGCGTCGTCGCCATGGTCGTAACCGAGCAGATGGAGGGTGCCGTGAACGAGCAAGTGACTGGCGTGGGCCTCGATCGAGATCGCCTTGTCGGCGGCCTCGGCGGCGCACACGCCATGGGCGAGGACGATGTCGCCGATCATCAGTTCGGGACCGCCTGCCGACGAATCGTCAAACTCGTCGGTCTCGGCCAGCGGGAAGGACAAAACGTTTGTCGGCTGGTCCTTGCCGCGCCATTCGGCGTTGAGCGCGCGGACCGCTTCGTCATTGGTCAGACGCACGCCAAGCTCGACGCTGCGCGGACCCTGGGCAAGCTGCGGGAAGGCGCTCTCGGCGATGGCACAGCTGGCGGCGCGGCGGGCGAGCTCGACCCAGTTGCTACTGTCCCACTCCGCGTCGGCCTCAAGCGCGATGTCGAGCATGGTCAATGCCCCGCGCCCTCATAGGCTTCGACGATCTTGCCGACCAAGGGATGGCGCACGACGTCGGCCGCAGTGAAGCGAACCATCGCGATCTTGGCGATCCCCTCGAGCTTGCCGACCGCGTCGTTGAGCCCCGATTCCTGCCCGCGCGGCAGATCGGACTGGTTGGGATCGCCGCAAATCACCATCCGGGCGCGCATCCCGAAGCGGGTGAGGAACATCTTCATCTGCTGCGGAGTGGTGTTCTGCGCCTCGTCGAGGATGATGAACGCGTCGCTCAGCGTGCGTCCGCGCATGAACGCGATCGGCGCGATCTCGATCTCGCCCGACGCAATCCGCCGCTCGACCTGCTCGGTCGGAAGCATGTCGTACAGCGCGTCGTAGAGCGGGCGCAGATAGGGATCGACCTTTTCCTTCATGTCGCCGGGAAGGAAGCCGATTTTCTCGCCCGCCTCGACCGCCGGGCGCGACAGGATCAGCCGGTCGACCTGGCCGGTGATCAGCATCGCCACCGCCTGCGCCACCGCGACATAGGTCTTGCCCGTCCCCGCCGGCCCCAAGGCGAAGATCATGTCGTCGCGCGCGAGCGCTTCCATATAGCCCGCCTGGACCGTCGAGCGCGGCACGATGGTCTTCTTGCGGGTGCGGATCATGACCTTCGACGGCGAGGCGACGTCCTTGCCGATGATCCCGTCGAGCGACGGCTGGTTGGCCATCCCGATGACCGCCTCGACCGCCGCGGCGTCGACGTCCTGGCCCTGGTCGAGCCGGTTGTAGAGCCCCGTCAGCACGTCGCGCGCGCGCGCCGCATTGTCGGCTTCGCCCTCGATCATGATGCGCCCCCCGCGCGCCGCGATATGAACCCCGAGCCGGTCCTCGATCATCACCAGATGACGGTCGTAGTCGCCGAACAACGGCCCCAGCAGATACGGCTGCTCGAACTGCAATTCGAGCCGCGCTCGGCCCTCGTCGAGCGGATCGGGACCTGGGGGAGGAAGGTCGCGCTTGGCCATCAGGCGGCTGCTTTCTGCTGACGGAGGACGCCGCCGAGGCTGTTGGGGAGGGCGTGCGTGATGGTCACGTCGAGCATGTCGCCGATGCTCGCGTCCGTTTCGACGAACACCGACTGGAGCCACGGCGACTTGCCGATCATCTGCCCGGGCAGGCGCCCCTTGCGGTCGACCAGGATCGCCAGATCGTGGCCCACGGTGGCGTGGTTGAAGGCGAGGCTATGCTCGGCGAGGCGGCGCTGAAGCCGCTGCAATCGCTCGTCCATCACGTCTGCCGCAACCGCTCCTTCCATGCTCGCCGCGGGGGTTCCTGGCCGCGGCGAATATTTGAACGAATAAGCCGAAGCGTAACCGACCGCATCGACGATGGCGAGGGTGTCGCGAAAATCTTGTTCGGTCTCGCCGGGGAAGCCGACGATGAAGTCCCCCGAGATCGCGATATCGGGCCGCGCGCGCCGCACTTGCTCGATGATCCGCAGATAGGATTCGGCCGAATGGCTGCGGTTCATCGCCTTGAGGATGCGGTCACTCCCCGCCTGCACCGGCAAATGGAGGTAGGGCATCAGCTTGTCGACCTCGCCGTGCGCCGCGATCAGCGCGTCGGTCATGTCGGTCGGATGAGAGGTGGTGTAGCGGATCCGCTCGAGCCCATCGATCCGGGCGATGGCGCGGATCAGCTGGTCGAGCCCGCCCTTGCCCTGGCCGTCGGCATAGCCGTTGACGTTCTGCCCGAGCAAGGTGATCTCGCGCGCCCCGCCCTCGACCAGCGCCTGCGCCTCGGCCACGATATCGCCGAACGGTCGGCTGATCTCGGCGCCGCGCGTGTAGGGCACGACGCAATAAGTGCAGAACTTGTCGCACCCTTCCTGGACCGTCAGGAACGCCGACGGCCCACTGCGGCGGCGCGGCGGGAGCGCGGCGAACTTGGCGATCGCGGGCATGTCGGTGTCGACCGGGCGCTGACCGCGGGCCACGCTCGCGACCATCTCGGGGAGGCGATGATAGGCTTGCGGCCCGACCACGAGGTCGATCATCTTCGAGCGCTTGGCGGCTTCGGCGCCCTCGGCCTGCGCGACGCACCCGGCGAGCGCGATCATCGGTCGGCTGCCGTCGTCGCGCTTCAAGCGGCCGACGTCGGAATAAGCGCGATCGGCGGCCTTTTCGCGGATGTGGCAGGTGTTGAGCACGACAAGGTCGGCGTCCTCGCCCGCCGCCGCGGTCATCCCCTGGGCGGCAAGCAATTCGCTCATCCGCTCGCCGTCATAGACGTTCATCTGGCAGCCGAAGCTTTTGACTCGGAAGGTTTTGGGGAGGTCGGTCATGATGTCGCGCGCTCTAGCCTGTCCGTTTGCGCCACGGAAGGGAGCGCGGCGCCGATCGCCGCATGCGCGCTTCGCGCCAATGCCTTGCGGTCGTCGGTCGCGGGCAGGGGATCGAGCAGCCGCACGATCACTCGCCGCCGCCCGCGCAAGCCGAGGACGCGCAGCGCATTGGCCATTCCCGGCTCGCCGCTGTGCCACGCGACCGCATCGACCGCGGCGCCATAGTCTATCGCGATCGGTCGCACGCTGGCGCCTGGCGGGGGCGGGGCGACCGCGTGTAGCAGGGTCGAGCGGAATGGCAGCAGGGTCCGCCCATTGCTCGTTGTTCCTTCGGGAAAGATTGCCAGCGGCTGCGGCGCGGCAAGCGCTCCCGCGATGCGTCGCACCTGGCCATGCGCGTCGCCGCGTTCGGCGCGGTCGATGTACAATGTGCGATTCTGGTTCGCCAGCCAGCCGATCAGCGGCACATTCTCGATCTCGGCCTTGGACACGAACCGCGCCCCGATCGCGCCGCCAAGAATGAGGATGTCGAGCCAGCTTGTGTGGTTGGCAAGGATCAGGCTGTGCGACGCCAGCGCGGTGCCGTCGAGCGTGACCTCGGCTCCCGCAATCCGCGCCGCGCGCTTGAGGAAGCGGCGCGGCCACGGCGACGGGCGCCCGCCGCGCCGGGCGAAAAGGTGCAGCGGCAGGCAGGCGAGGAATAACAAGACGAGCCGGGCGATCCGCCAGCAAGCGCGCCACCGCGACGATGGCGGAAGGGGGGACGGGCTAGCGGCTGCGGTCGATGGCGACGCCATAAAGCTCCATGCGATGATCGACGAGGCGATAGCCAAGCTTTTCGGCGATGCGCCGCTGCAGCATCTCGAGCTCCTCGTCGACGAACTCGATGACCTTGCCGGTTTCCACGTCGATCAAATGATCATGATGCGCGTCCGAGGCGGCTTCATACCGCGAGCGACCGTCGCCGAACTCATGGCGCTCGAGGATCCCCGCTTCCTCGAACAAGCGCACGGTCCGATAGACGGTGGCGATCGAAATCCTGGGATCGACCGCCGCCGCGCGCTCGTGGAGGGTCTCGACATCGGGGTGATCCTCGGCCTCGCCCAGCACTCGCGCGATGGTCCGGCGCTGCTCGGTAATGCGCAGGCCCTTGTCGGCGCACAATTGTTCAATGTCGATCCGGCGGTGCATGGCGACACGATTAGGGCGGCGCTTGCGCAAAAGCCAGTCGTCATCCCGGCGCGGGGTCCGGAACGACGAACTAACTCGTCACTTGGCCTTGGCGACCGTCTTGCGGCGCTTGGTGCCAAGCCCGATCGACTTGGCGAGCGTGCGGCGCTGTTCGGCATAGTTGGGAGCGACCATCGGATAGTCCGAGTTCAGGCCCCATTTCTGGCGATACTGGTCGGGCGTCATTTGATAATGGGTCATCAAGTGACGCTTGAGCATCTTCAACCGTTTGCCGTCTTCCAAGCAGACGATGTAGTCGGGCTTGATCGACGAGCGGATCGGAACCTTGGGTTCGGCGCGCACTTCGGGTGCCGATCCGGACCCGCCGATCGCCGACAACGCACCGTGAACATTGGCAATGAGCTGCGGCAAGTCATTGACACTAACACTATTATTGCTGACGTGAGCAGCGACAATATCCGCGGTGAGCGTAATCAAGGTGTCGTCATTATCTTGGAGGTCCATGGTGAAAATTCCCGAGCAGGATAGAAAAGACAGGACTTGAGAGTTACAAATCCTCTATTATTTTTACTCGAATTAGATGACATGCGCAAGCAATCGAAAACAATGACACAAGTCTAGA
This sequence comes from uncultured Sphingomicrobium sp., assembly GCA_964235815.1. Lineage (GTDB taxonomy): Bacteria > Pseudomonadota > Alphaproteobacteria > Sphingomonadales > Sphingomonadaceae > Sphingomicrobium. Next base: position 1,906 of record CAXSCF010000066.1, on the reverse strand, counting down.
TCGATTGCTCCAGCGCCAAGGTCAGGGCATCGCTCTGGTGCCCGTCGCGCCCTCGGTAATAATTGCGTCTTCGCCCCGCGAGACTGAACCCGGCGCGTTCATAGAGCATCATCGCGCTATTGCCGTCACGAACCTCGAGGTGCAGCCGGCGCGCGCCCCGCGACCCCGCCACGCCGATGAAATCATCGACCAATGCCGCGCCGATCCCGCGTTGCTGCGCCGCGGGATCGACCGCGATCAGCAACAGTTCGGCTTCGTCGGCAATGACCCGCAGCAGCGCGAACCCCGCGACCGCCCCCGACTCGTCCATCGCCAGCCGCAGCGAGACCCCCGCCATCGGCATAATTCCCGCACATTGCGAGCGGGTCCACCCCTCGCCAAAAGCGGGATCGAACGCCGCACCCATGATCGCCATGACCGAATCGAGATCATCGCCGCCATGGTCGCGGATGGCGATCATGCGGCGGGTCACCGTGCTTGGAGCGAGGGGGCGAGAACCTTCGCTGTTCATGCCGCCAGCAAGGGCTTGGCATCGGGTGAGCGGGCGTAGATCGGGCGCGGTTCGAGCGTGCGCAGCGCCAGCGGCAAGGCCATCGCTCGTGCCGCGTGTGGCAAGATGGCGATCGCCTCTCCGACACCGCGCTGCACGACCAGGGCGGCCGCCGCGCTGCCGACGACCAAAGCCGCATCGATCAGCCGCGCCGCGGCTTCGGGCGAAGCGCTTGTTACCGGCCGCAGCACGGCGAAATCGGGGCGGGCATATTGCGCGACGAACCATTCGCCGTGTCCGCCGAGCATCGCCACCCCGATCGGTTCATCCCCGCGCGGAGCCGATGCGGCGACAAGCGCCAGGCTGTCCATTCCGCACAGCGGCACCGACCAACCGATCGCCATGCCGTGCGCCGCGGCGATCGCGACACGAAGTCCGGTGAAACTGCCTGGACCGACCCCGACCAGCACGTGCGAGGGCACATGCGCGTCCAGCAAGTCGGCGACCATCGGCATCAGCCGCTCGGCATGCCCGCGGCCAATCTCCTCATGGCGTTCGGCGATCAGTTCGCCGTCGGAGGTCAGTAGCGCCGCGGTACACGCCGCCGACGCGCTATCGATCGCCAGGATCATCGCAGGTCTCCCGTGGCCGTGGCGTCATGAGGCCATAGAGCGGCCCCGGTCGCAAGCGAAAACGGCGGAAAAGCTATACCGCTTCGACGGTCTCGACCTCGGGGACATAATGTTTGATCAGTCCTTCGATCCCGCGCTTGAGCGTGATTGCCGACGACGGGCATCCCGCGCAGGCGCCCTGCATCGCGAGGTAGAGCGTACCCGTCCGGTAGCCGCGATAGACGATGTCGCCGCCGTCCTGCGCTACCGCCGGGCGGACCCGCGTCTCGATCAATTCCTTGATCTGATCGACGATGTCGGCGTCGGCGGGATCGTCCTCGAACAGCGGCGCTTCGGGGGCGATCTCGATCCCCATTGCACTGCCCTGCGCGAATAACGGCGCGCCAAGCGTGAAATGGTCGAGCAGCAGGCCGAGCACGTCGGGCTCGAGTTCGTCCCAATCGACTTCCGGCGCGGCCGAAACCGAAATGAAGTCGCGCCCGAAATAAACCCCATCGACCTCGCCCGTGGCGAACAAGGCGCTCGCCAGCGGGCTCGCCTGCGCCGCCTCGACGGTGGCGAAATCGCGCCCGCCGGTCTCCATCACGGTCTGGCCGGGGAGGAATTTGCGAGTCGCCGGATTGGGCGTGCGTTCGGTTTCAATCAGCATGAGCGGCATGTGGCCCTTGCGCGCGGCACGATCAAGCCGTGAAGCCGGGGTCGATCGATTGATCGGACGTGTCTTCCCAGCTGTCATCGATCATCTTGATCAGCGCGGAAAAGTCCTTGCCCGCGCCGCCGCGGT
>CAXSCF010000065.1:0-11179 GCA_964235815.1 uncultured Sphingomicrobium sp. | reverse complement strand
ACCGCCAGCAGGCCGACACCGGCACCAAGATGATCCACATCGGCAAGGACACGCGATCGACGATTGTGTCGAAGGGCATCAGCGCGGGGCGCAGCAATAACACCTATCGCGGGCTGGTGCGGGTCCTTCCCGGCGCCGAAAACGTCCGCAATTTCACCCAGTGCGACAGCCTGCTCCTTGGCAGCGAATGCGGCGCCCACACCGTCCCCTACATCGAGGTCAAGAACCCGACCGCGCAGATCGAGCACGAAGCGACCACCAGCAAGATCAGCGACGACCAATTGTTCTACGCCCAAATGCGCGGGCTTGACGCCGAAAGCGCTGTCGCGCTGATCGTCAACGGCTTCGCCCGCGAGGTGCTGAAGCAGTTGCCGATGGAGTTTGCGGTCGAAGCGCAGAAGCTGCTGGGGATTTCACTTGAGGGGAGCGTCGGATGAGCGCCGATCTGAGTACTGCTTCGAAGTGGAAATACGCTGGTGTCCTTACACTGGTTTGGGCAATTTTTTGTCTTCCATTTTGGCTTCTTGGCATGGGGTTTGCCGGTCAATTCGTGCTTCCCTCTATTGTGACTGATGCGGCCGACGCATTCCTACTCTCATTATGTTTTTGCGCCCTCTTCTACGGCTTGTTGTTGGCAATCATTTCGCTTGCCTTCAGCGCTATTAAAAACGGTGAGCGGTCCGCAATCAGCAGGGACTCCTAAGTGCTCAAGATTGAAAACCTCCACGCGACCGTCGCCGGGAAGGCGATCCTCAACGGGCTGACGCTCACCGTGCCCGCGGGCGAAATCCATGCGATCATGGGGCCGAACGGCGCGGGCAAGTCGACGCTGGCTTATGTGCTCGGCGGGCGGCCGGGGTATGAGGTGACCGAAGGTTCGGTGACCTATTCCCCCCTCCCGCCGGAGCGGGAGGGGAAGAGCGCGCAGCGCGAAGGGGAGGGCCTGTCCCTCTCCTCGAACGCGACAAGCCCTCCCCCGCTCGCTTCGCGAGTCGACCCCTCCCGCTCTGGCGGGAGGGGATTGGACCTCCTCGCCCTCGAACCGCACGAACGCGCCGCTGCCGGCCTGTTCCTCGGCTTCCAGTATCCGGTCGAGATTCCCGGTGTTTCCTATCTCCAATTCCTGCGCGAAAGTTTGAATTCGCAGCGCCGATACCGCGAACTTTCGGAGCTCTCGGGCGCCGAATTCATCCGCCTCGCCAAGGCCCAGGCGGCAACGCTCGGGATGGATGCCGAGATGCTCAAGCGCCCGGTCAATGTCGGCTTCTCGGGCGGCGAGAAGAAGCGCGCGGAAATGGTCCAGATGGGGATCATGGCGCCGCGCCTCGCGATCCTCGACGAGACCGACAGCGGGCTCGATATCGACGCGCTGAGGGCGGTCGGCGCGGGGATCAATGCGATCATGCGCGCGCCCGATAAAGCGGTGCTGCTGATCACGCATTACCAGCGGCTGCTAGATTATGTCCGGCCTGACCGCGTCCATGTGCTGGAGCGCGGGGTTATTACTCGCACCGGCGGCCCCGAACTGGCGCAGCAGCTCGAACGCGAAGGCTATGCCGAGGTGACGGCGTGAATCTCCTCTCCCCCCGGGAGAGGAAGGGGCCCGCGCCGCAGGCGTGGGAAGGTGAGGGTGAGGGCCTCGTCACCGCAACCGTCACCCTCACCCTTCCGCGACTGCGTCGCTCCCTCCCTCTCCCGATGGGAGAGGGAATTTGAGCGCGCTCCCGAGCCGCAAGGACGAGGCGTTTCGCTATGCCGATGTCGCGGCCTTGGCATCGGTTTGGAGTGCGCTTGCGCCCCCCGAAACACTGCACATTGCCGCGCAGCACAGCGTGCAGCATGTCTGGTTGCCGAATGACGAGCCGGTGCAGGTGCGGCGCGTCGCGATCACGCTCGCCGCCGGCGCCACCGCCACGATCTTCGCGCTCAACACCGCCGCCACTTACGGCCGCATCGAGATCGACGTGACGCTCCACGACGGGGCGCATTTCGCGCTCGACGCGGCCAACATCGGCGGCGGCAGCGCGACGCTCGAAATCGTTACCGTGGTGCGCCACGTCGGGGTCGCGGCGACCTCGCGCCAGACCATCCGCAGCGTGCTCGGCGGTACCGCGACGGGGTCCTACCTCGGCAAGGTCGCCGTTGCGCGCAACGCACAGCAGACCGACAGCGTCCAATCGATCAAGGCGATGCTGCTGAACCGCGGCGCCACCGCCAACGCCAAGCCCGAGCTCGAGATCTACGCCGACGACGTCAAATGCGCGCACGGCGCGACGGTCGGCGAACTCGACCGCGAGCAATTATTCTACGCCGCCGCGCGCGGGCTTGACCCGGCTTCGGCGCGGGCGCTGCTGCTCGATGGGTTCGTCGGCGGGCTGTGGGACGCCATCGCCGGCGACGACCAGGGCATTGCCGATCGGGCGCGCGCCGCGCTCAAGAGCGTCGCATGAACTTCGAGACGCGCCTCAACAGCCAGGTCGAGGTCCGCGACCAATTCCCCGCCATCGCCGGCTGGCATTACCTCGACAGCGCCGCCACCGCGCAGAAACCGCAGGCAGTGATCGACGCCATCAGCACCGCTTATGGCCGCGATTATGCGACCGTCCATCGCGGGGTCTACGAGCGCTCGGCGACGATGACGCAAAGCTTCGAGGCGGCGCGGGGGGCGGCGGCGCGGCTGATCGGGGGGCAGCCCGACGAACTGGTGTTCACGCGCGGCGCGACCGAGGCGATCAACCTCGTCGCGCGGACCTTCCCGCGCGGCGGCCGCAACCGCGTGCTGCTGTCGGCGCTCGAGCATCACAGCAATATCGTCCCGTGGCAGCTCGCCGGTTTTGACGTCGACGTCGTCCCGCTGACCGCCGACGGGCAGATTGATCTCGACGCCGCGCAGGCGATGGCGAACGAGGAGCACGCCTTGCTGTCGTTCGCGCACGTCTCGAACGTGCTCGGCTCGATCCTCGACGCCCGCCGCGCCGCCGACATCGCCCACGGCGTCGGCGCGATGTTGCTGCTTGACGGCTGCCAGGCCGCCCCGCGCCTCGCCGTCGACGTCGCCGCGCTCGGATGCGATTTCTACGCTTTTTCAGGGCATAAGCTGTACGGCCCGACCGGGATCGGCGCCTTGTGGGGCCGCACCGAACTGCTCGGCCAGATGCCGCCGTGGCAGGGCGGCGGGGCGATGATCGACCGCGTCAGCTTCGAGGGCACGACCTATGCCGATCCGCCGCAACGGTTCGAGGCGGGCACCCCGCACATCGTCGGTGCGATCGGGCTCCACGGCGCGATCGACTGGGTCAGCGACATCGGGCTCGATCGAGTCCACGCGCATGAATCCGCGCTGGTCGCCACGGCGCGCGCCGAGCTCGCCAAGCTCGACGGGCTGACCCTCTTCGGCCCCGCCGACAGCGCCGGGATCGTCAGTTTCGCGCTCGCCGGGGTGCATCCGCACGACATCGGCACTATCTTGGACGACGAAGGCGTCGCAATCCGCGCCGGTCACCATTGCGCGCAGCCGCTGATGGACCTGCTCGGCGTCCCCGCCACGGCACGAATCAGCTTCGCGGCGCACAGCGACGACAGTGATATCGAGGCCCTGCTCAAGGGGCTGCACAAGGTGAAACGGATTTTCGGATGAACGAGGACAGCAGGATCGAGATCGAGGAAGTCGACAGTGTCGCTGCGCCCGCTCGCGCGCGGATGGTGCCCGAGGTCGGCGCGCAAGCGCGCACGACGCCCGACTTCGAGCGCAAGCGCGACTATCTCGCCGGCTTCCTCTCCCCCGCGCCAGAACCGGCGGCTTCGAACAACGAAACGCTGGTCGAGGCCGTCGTCGAGGCGCTGAAATCGATCTACGACCCCGAAATCCCGGTCGATATCTACGAGCTCGGGCTGATCTATGACGTCGCGGTGAGCGAAGACGGGGACGCGGTGGTGTCGATGACGCTGACTACCCCAAACTGCCCGGTCGCCGAATCGATGCCGGGCGAAGTCGAGCTGCGGGTGCTGTCGGTCCCCGGGATCCGCGATGCCGAGGTCAAGCTGGTGTGGGATCCGCCGTGGGACCCGAGCAAGATGAGCGACGAAGCCCGCCTCGAACTGGGGATGCTGTAATGACCATCGAGACGAAAATCCGCGCCAGACCCGCCGCGATCATCCTCACCCCCGCCGCCGAGCAGCGCATCGCCGAGCTCATGGCGCGCGCCCCCGCCGACGCCATCGGGGTCAAGCTCAGCACCCCGCGGCGCGGCTGCTCGGGGCTCGCTTATTCGGTCGATTACGTCACGGCCGAAGTCGCCTTCGACGAGAAGATCGTCACCCCCGGGGGGACGTTCTACGTCGACGGCGGATCGATCCTGTATCTCATCGGCAGCACGATGGACTGGGTCGAGGACGACTTCGCCGCCGGCTTCACCTTCGCCAACCCCAATGCGAAAGGCGCGTGCGGCTGCGGCGAGAGCTTTACCGTGTGAGAGTCGGGAAGCCGTCCATCGCCCCCGATTTCGCTCACGTCACGCACTGGATCTTCGATCTCGACAACACGCTCTACCCGGCGTCAAGCGGGCTGTTCGACCTCATCGACGAGCGCATGGGGGCCTATATCGCGCGCCTGCTCGACTGTGATCCGAGCGAGGCCCGGCGGGTCCAGAAGGCGCATTTCCATGCCCACGGGACGACGCTGGCGGGGCTGATGAAGGAGCACGACGTCGATCCGCATCACTTCCTCGCCGATGTCCACGCCATCAACCTCGACCGCGTCGCCGCCAATGCCGGGCTCGAGCGCGGGCTGGGGCGGCTTCCGGGGCGCAAGCTGATCTTCACCAACGGCGATGCGCCTTATGCCCGGCGCGTGCTCGACCGGATCGGCATCGCGCACCATTTCGATCATCTCCACGACATTCACGGCGCCGATCTGCGGCCCAAGCCCGACGCCCACGGCTACCGCCTGCTGATCGACGCGCTGGGCATCGACCCCGCGCGCGCCGTGATGGTCGAGGACATGGCGCAGAACCTCGTTCCCGCCAAGGCGCTGGGGATGACCACGGTATGGGTCGACAATGGCTCCGAACGCGGCAATCACGCCTACGACCCCGCCGTCGTCGACCACCGCATCGGCGACGTCGGCGACTGGCTCGAACAGATTACAGGAGAGACACCATGAGCGACCTTCAACCGACCATCGAAGGGGCATGGGAACAGCGCGACGCGCTCGACCTCGACTGCGCGACTCTGCGCACGGCGGTGACCGAGGCGCTCGACCTGCTCGACAGCGGGCGCGCGCGAGTCGCCGAGCCGGTCGATGGCGGCTGGCAGGTCAATCAGTGGCTCAAAAAAGCGGTGTTGCTGTCCTTCCGACTCAACCCGATGGCTCAAATTCCGGGAGGCCCCGGCGGCGCGCCGTGGTGGGACAAGGTCGACAGCAAGTTCCTCGGCTGGGGCGCAGCCGAATTCACCGCCGCCGGCTTCCGTGCGGTGCCCGGATGCATCGTCCGCAGAGGCGCCTACATCGCCCCCGGCGCGGTGCTGATGCCGAGTTTCGTCAACCTTGGCGCTTATGTCGGCGCGGGGACGATGATCGACACCTGGGCGACGGTCGGCAGCTGCGCCCAGATCGGCAGGAACGTCCATATCTCGGGCGGCACGGGGATCGGCGGAGTGCTCGAGCCGCTCCAGGCCGGGCCGGTGATCATCGAGGACGACTGCTTCATCGGCGCCCGCTCCGAAGTCGCCGAGGGCGTGGTGGTCGAGCGCGGCGCGGTAATCTCGATGGGGGTGTTCCTCGGCGCGTCGACCAAGATCGTCGATCGCGCCACGGGCGAAGTGATGTACGGTCGCGTGCCCGCTTATTCGGTGGTCGTCCCCGGCACATTGCCGAGCGACAACGGCGGCCCGAGCCTCGCCTGCGCCGTCATCGTCAAGCGCGTCGACGAACGCACGCGGAGCAAGACCAGCATCAACGAATTGCTGAGGGACTGACCGCAGAAAGCGAGCCCTGCTCCAAAATGCGCTCACCCTGAGGCTTGTCGAAGGGTCGGCGGAGGAACGAGCGCGCCAAGCCGAGACGAAACCTTCGACAGGCTCAGGGTGAGCGCTTATGGGTTGGTCGCTTCGGCGACCAGTTTGCGCGCCTCGACACTCGTCCAGTCCATATCGCCGGTGTAGCGCCACACTTCCTTGCCCGCCGCGTCGTAGAGGATCGTCGAGGGCAGGATCTGCACCCCCAACGCGCCCGACAGCGCCATGTCGGGGTCATGATAAGCGGCGAAGCGGCCAATCTTCTTGCTCGCCAGAAAGGCATCGACCGAGCCTTGCGGGCCATTGTCCTGGCTGATCGCGATTACCCGATAGTGGCCGTCGCCGGCGTGGCGTGTTTCAAGCGCCTGGAGCGTCGGCAATTCCTTGACGCAAGGCGCGCACCAGCTGGCCCACAAATTGATCAGCACCGGCTGTCCCTTGAAGGTCGCGATACTGGTCCTTTCTCCGTCGGGACTGACGAACAGCGTCGCCGGCGCCACCTCGCCCTTGTGGCTGCGGTCGATCCCCTTGCCGGTATCGGCTGCGGCAGCTGGCGCTTGAGGCGCTTGCTCCTTTTGCCTATCGCATCCGGTGGCGATGCAGCCGACGAGGAGCAGGACGATCAGCCGCGACGACACTAATAATTCCAATCAGATGTGGGGCGGCCGGTTCGCCGGCGGCCCGGCGGCCGTGATGCGCGAGATAAATGCCTCGATCGCAATCGACAAGCGCTTGTGGCGCGAGGACATCGCCGCCAGCCGCGCCCACGCCGCCATGCTTGGGCGAAAAGGTATTCTCAGCGAGGCCGACGCGCGCGTCATCGACGAGGGACTCAATGCCGTCGGGATCGAGATCGGCGACGGCAAGTTGGTCGAGGACCCCGCGCTCGAGGACATCCACATGCACGTCGAGCACCGCCTGTCGCAGTTGATCGGCGAGCCCGCCGGGCGGCTCCACACCGCGCGCAGCCGCAACGACCAGGTCGCGACCGACTTCAAGCTGTTCGTCCGTCGCGCGATCGACGAAGCCGTGGCGGGTATCGACGCGCTCGAGCTGGCGTTGATCGCGCGCGCCGAGGAACATGCGGCGAGCGTCATGCCCGGCTTCACCCACCTGCAGTCGGGGCAACCGGTGACGCTTGGCCATCATTTGCTCGCCTATCGCGAGATGCTGGTGCGCGATCGGAGCCGTTTCATCGACGCCCGTGGGCGGATGAATGAGAGCCCGCTCGGTAGTGCGGCACTGGCCGGCACCGGGTTCGATCTGGACCGCGACGACACGGCCGCCGCGCTCGGGTTCGATCGGCCCACCGCAAACAGCCTCGACGCGGTCAGCGACCGCGATTTCGTGGTCGATTACCTCCACGCCGCGGCGCTGGCGGCGGTCCATCTGTCGCGGCTGGCCGAGGAAATCATCCTGTGGGCGTCGCAGCCCTTCGGGTTCGTCAAATTGCCCGACGCGTGGTCGACCGGATCGTCGATCATGCCCAATAAGCGCAATCCCGACGCCGCCGAGCTGGTGCGCGGGCATTCGGCGCGGATCATCGGCGATCTCGTCGCGCTGCTCGTGCTGCTCAAGGGGCTGCCGCTGGCCTATGCCAAGGACTTGCAGGACGACAAGCCTCCGCTGTTCGACGCGCATGATTTGCTCGCGCTGAGCCTCGCGGCGATGGCCGGAATGATCGCCGACCTCGAGTTCGTCCCCGCCAGGATGCGCGCCGCCGCCGCCGCCGGGCACGCCACCGCGACCGACCTTGCCGACTGGCTGGCGGGCGAAGCGGGCGTCCCGTTCCGCGAGGCGCACCACATCGCCGGGCGCGCCGTGGCGCTGACCGAAGCCGAGGGCAAGCCGCTCGACGCGCTAAGCGTGGAGCAGTTGCGGAGCGTCGATGCGCGGATCGACGAGCGCGTAATCCCCCGCCTGTCGGTCGAAGCCTCGATCGGCTCGCGACGCTCGGCTGGCGGCACCGCGCCCGAACGGGTAAGCGAGGCGATCGCCGCGGCCCGCGCCGCGATCGCCGCCCGGGGGCAAGCATGACGCGAACCGCAAAGATCATCGTGCTTGGCCTCGGGCTTGGCGCATGCGGCCAGACCGCGGCGCTCAAGCCACTCCCCGGCCAGTCGCTGCCGGTGCGTCCGCTGACCGCGCGCGCCACCCCGACGGTCGACGATCTGCTCGCGCTTCCTCCGCAAGCAGTGCCGCGGCGGGTTGACGAATTGCTGACCCGGAACCAGCCCCGCCGCGCCGATCGCTTCGATTTGCCCCCGGCCGATGGTGCCGCGCCTCCCGCCGAGGCCGCCGCGCCGCCGGTCGAGGGCAAATCGACCACCACGGCCCCCGCCACCACCGGCCCCGACAACGCCAAGGAACCGCAATGACCGTCCGCCCCATCCGCAAGGCGATTTTCCCCGTTGCCGGGCTTGGCACGCGGCTGCTTCCCGCGACCAAGACGATGCCCAAGGAGATGCTTACCGTGGTCGATCGTCCGCTGATCCAATATGCGGTCGACGAAGCGCGCGAAGCGGGGATCGAGCAGATGATCTTCGTCACCGGACGCGGCAAGTCGAGCCTGGTCGATTATTTCGATCTCGGCTTTGAACTCGAAGCGACGATGGAAAAAGCCGGCAAGAGCCTTGCCGCGCTCGACACGTCACGCGCCGGTTTTGGCGAAATCGTTTCGGTCCGTCAGCAACAGCCGCTCGGGCTCGGCCACGCCGTGTGGTGCGCGCGCCACATCGTCGGCGACGAGCCGTTCGCGGTGTTGCTCCCCGACGATCTGATGGTCGGCAAGCCCGGCGCGCTCAAGCAGATGATCGATGCTCATGCCGAGCTTGGCGGCAACATCGTCTGCGCCGCCGAAGTCCCCGCCGACAAGACCGCGAGCTATGGCATCATTACCCCCGGCGCGACGCGCGGCAGCTCGACCGAGGTCCTCGGGCTGGTCGAAAAGCCCGCGCCCGCCGATGCTCCGTCGCGCCTCGCCATCGTGGGTCGCTACATCCTCCAACCGCAGGTGATGGACCTGTTGGGCCGCGGCGAACGCGGTGCTGGGGGCGAAATCCAGCTCACCGACGGGATGGCAAGACTGATCGGGCAGCAACCGTTCCACGCCGTCAAGGTCGATGCGGTGCGGCACGATTGCGGCGACAAGGCGGGGTTCGTTCTCGCCAATCTGGCGATGGCGCTCGCTCGTCCCGACCTCGCGCCGCACGTCGAAGCGTTTCTCGCCGCGCGCTGAAAGGTCAGTCGGGCACGCGCATCATCGTCGACAATCGCCGGCGTTCGCATTCGCTTGCCTGCAGCGCGTCGCGCAGTTCGCTCAATTCGATCGCCCGCGTGACCACGCGCGCATCGAGCGCGGCATTGTCCTGGCGCAATTCGCGCATTGCCGCGGCGCGCGCGATGGCGCGCCTGATCTTGGCGATCAAAACCTCGAAATCGAACGGCTTGGTGATGATATCGTCGGCCCCCGCGGCAAGCCCCTCGACCGAGCCGTCGCTGTCCGATCGGCCATTGATCAAAATCACCGGCACGTCGCGCAATACGCTGTCGTCGCGCATCATCCGGGTCAGCTCGACCCCGCTCATCGGAGCCATCCGCAACTCGGCCAGCACCAACTCCGCCGGGGCGCGATAAAGCTCGGACACCGCGTCGGGGCCACTGCTGCACGACACCGGACGGTAGCCCGCGTCGACCAATCGCCGCGCCATCGCCGTCAGTCCGCTCTTGAAGGGTTCGACGATCAGGATGCGCGGCGCGGAAACGGGAGACTGCATCGCTCTGCCTGTAAAATGAAAGGGTTAATGCGAACTTGACGTCACGGCTCGAGCTCGACGTCCCAATAAAGATAATCGCGCCAGCTCTGGTGGAGGAAGTTGGGCGGAAAGCTCTTGCCATGGTCCTGCAACTGCCAGCTGGTCGGGCGGATCGGCTCGCGGTGAATATGCATGTGCGCCTGGCGCGGGGTGCGCCCGCCCTTCTTCAGATTGCACGGCGCGCACGCCGCCGCCACATTTTCCCAACTGGTGCGCCCGCCCTGAGCGCGCGGCACGACATGGTCGAAGGTCAGCTCCTTGCCGCTGCCGCAATAGACGCAGCGAAAGCGGTCGCGCAGGAACAGGTTGAAGCGCGTGAAGGCGGGATATTCGTTGGGCCGCACGAAACTGCGCAGCGCGATCACCGACGGCAATTTGAGCGTGTGGCTCGGGCTGTGGACCTCGCGGTCGTACAAGGCGACGACGTCGACGCGCTCGAGGAACATCGCCTTGACCGCCGCCTGCCACGGCCATAGCGACAGCGGGTAATAGCTCAAAGGGGTATAATCGGCGTTGAGCACGAGCGCCGGGCAGGCCTCGACATGGCGCCCGCCATCAAAGCGGACGCTGTCGGAATGGCGGATCAAATCTGGGTGGTACATGCGACGCGCAAGCCTCCGGTTTCGGTCGAGCCGAATTCCGCGCCCCGGCCCCGTCGCACGCAAGGTGGAGCGGGCGCCCGGCCCGTCTTCCCTTGTGACCACCCGGATGCCAACCCGAAGTGACGGCGTGATGAATCGCGCATCCTCGATTCGCCGTCAAGGGGGTAGCGCGCTAGATCAATGTCATGATCACCACCCGCTTCGCTCCCTCGCCGTCGGGTCGGCTCCACCTCGGGCACGCTTATAGCGCCGTGCTGGGACGCGCCGCGGGCGAGCGCTTCCTGCTGCGGATCGAGGATCTCGACCCGGGGCGCTGCCGGCCCGAGTATGTCGCCGCGATCCACGACGACCTGGCCTGGCTCGGGATCGTCCCCGACGCGCCGCCGCTGGTCCAGTCGCAGCGGATCGACGCCTATGCCGCCGCGCTCGATCGCTTGCGCGCACACGGGCTGGTCTATCCCTGCTTCTGCACCCGCGCCGACATCGCCGCTTCGCTGACCGCGCCGCACGGCGATGCGGCAAGCGCCTATCCCGGCACCTGCCGCTCGCTCGGCGACGATCCCGAGCGCCGCGCCGCGACCCCGCACAGCTGGCGCCTCAATTGCGCCCTCGCGCTCGATCGCCGCGGGCTGCCGTCGTGGAGCGAGCGTGACGGCGCCACCTTTGGCGCAACCCCCGCCGAGCTCGGCGATGCGATCCTCGCGCGCAAGGATGCGCCCGCCTCCTATCACCTCGCCTGCGTGATCG
>CAXSCF010000064.1:0-11736 GCA_964235815.1 uncultured Sphingomicrobium sp. | reverse complement strand
GAGCGCGCCGACGAACTGACGCTCGAATATGGCAATGTCTCGAAGCCCTCGGTCGGCGCCATCCAGCGCTCGCTGCTCCAGCTGCGCGCCCAGGGCGGCGACCATTTCTTCGGCGAGCCTGCGCTCGAGCTCGAGGATTTCCTCAAGCTCGACGACAACGGCAAGGGGATCGTCAACATCCTCGCCGCCGACAAGTTGATGTCGAGCCCGCGGCTTTACTCGACCTTCCTGCTGTGGCTGCTGAGCGAGCTGTTCGAACTCCTCCCCGAAGTCGGCGACCTCGACCAGCCCAAGCTCGCTTTCTTCTTCGACGAGGCTCATCTTTTGTTCGATGACGCCCCCCCGGCGCTGCTCGAAAAGGTCGAACAGGTCGTCCGCCTCGTCCGCTCCAAGGGCGTGGGGGTCTATTTCATCACCCAGAACCCGATCGACATCCCCGACAAGGTCGCCGGCCAGCTCGGCAACCGCGTCCAGCATGCGCTGCGCGCCTTCACCCCGCGCGACCAGGCCGCGGTCAGGTCCGCCGCCGACACCTTCCGCCAGAACCCGGCGATCGACGTCGCCGAAGTGATCACTCAGCTCAAGGTTGGCGAGGCCCTAGTCTCGCTGCTCCTGCCCGACGGCTCGCCCTCGGTGGTCGAGCGCACGTTGATCAAGCCGCCGCGCTCGCGGGTCGGGCCGCTCACGCCGCAGGAACGCCAGGTGATGATCACCACCGACGCCATCGGCACCAAATACGACACCCTGCTCGACCGCGACAGCGCCGAGGAGATTCTCCACGCCAAGGGCGCCGAGGCCGCCGCTGCCGCCGCTGCGGTCAAGGCCGACACCGACGACAAGAAAGCCGCCGCCGAGCAGGCCCGGCTCGACGCCGTCGCAGCCAAGGAAGCGGCCCGCGCCAAGCTCGCCGAGGACCGCTTCGCCACCCAGCAAATGCGCGAAGAGCAACGCCAGCAGGCCGCCGCCGACCGCGAGGCCGAGCGTCAGCGCGTCGCCGCCGAGCGCGAGGCGGCCCGCGTTGCGCGCGAAGCCGCCAAGCCGAGCATGACCGACAAGATGATCCAGTCGGCCGGCCGCGCCGTCGCCAGCTCGGTCGGTCGCCAGCTCGGCAACTCGCTCCTCCGCGGCATCTTCGGAGGGCTGATCCGTGGTCGTTGACGCGCCCTGCATCGACGTCCGCACGCTGGAGGGCGAATGGCGCGATGCCCTGCTGCAACGAGACGAAGCCGCGCTTCGCCGCTTGATTCACCCGCAATATAAGCTGGTCGGTATTCGTTCGACCGGGGCAGTTGCGGTCGATCTCGAGCAATGGATCGCCGCACTGGCGCGGATGGACATCGCCGCGCTCGAGGTCCGCGTCATCGATTGCGTCGCGCTCGACGACGTCATCGTCGCGACGGTCGATGCCCAGTGGAAGGTGCGCTACCTGGGCCAACCGATCGACGAACGCGTGTTGCTGACCGATGTCTGGGTGCGCGAGGAGGGCCGTTGGCGGGTCCTTCGGCGCCATTCCTCGCCCGTTCCCAAGGGATGCCGGATCGACTGAAATCGCGCCACGCAACTGGCATCCGCGACACAGGCCGCGGCGACCAAATAAGCCGCGTCTCCGCGCGGCAATTTTTGCTGTCTTACTCCGCCGCCGCATGTCATCACCGCGTCAGGCAAAGGGCGGGCATGATAATTCGACCATCAACGGCGGGGGGCGGTGACCGTCCGTGGAGCGGAGGTCGGCGACGTTTCGTGCCGATGCCCCGCGACCTTTGCGACCTTATATCTGTCTGAACGACCATGACGCGGAGCGAAGCCATGACCAGCACAACCACCGATTCGGCGCGTTCGCCGCTGCGCGAACTGACGCTGCGCGGAATCGTCGTCGGCGCCATCCTCACTTTGCTGTTCACCGCCGCCAACGTCTATCTCGGGCTCAAGCTTGGGATCACCTTTGCCACCTCGATCCCCGCCGCGGTGATCTCGATGGCGGTGCTGCGCCTGTTCAAGGACGCCACGATCCAGGAGAACAACATCGTCCAGACGATCGCGTCGTCGGCGGGAACGCTGAGCGCGATCATCTTCGTCCTCCCCGGGCTGATCATGGTCGGCTGGTGGACCGGTTTCCCGTACTGGCTGTCGGTTGCGGTGATCGGGCTCGGTGGTATTTTGGGCGTGATGTACTCGGTGCCGTTGCGCCGCGCCTTGGTGACCGGGAGCGACCTGCCCTATCCGGAGGGCGTGGCCGCCGCCGAAGTGCTCAAGGTCGGCGCCGGGGTGGGCGGGGCCGAGGAGAATAAGCGCGGACTGGCCGCGATCCTCGCCGCCAGCCTCGTCTCGGCGGGCTACTTCCTCCTCGCCAAGGCCAAGCTCGTGGCCGAAGCCGCCTCGAAGAGCTTCCGCTTCGGCAACGGCGCCACTGCCGTCTCGGGCAGCCTCTCGATGGCGCTGATCGGGGTCGGCCACCTCGTCGGGATGGCGGTCGGGATCGCGATGATCGTCGGGCTGCTGATCAGCTGGACCTGGCTCGTCCCGCACTGGACGACCGACCCGACCCTCGTCACCGCCGCCGCGGGCGATCTCAACCAACTGGTCTCAAGCGCTTTTCGCCAAAAGGCTCGCCTGATCGGCGCCGGGACAATCGGCCTCGCCGCGATCTGGACCCTGCTCAAGATCATCGGCCCGATCGTCAAGGGCGTCACCGCCGCGCTCGCGGCCAACCGCGCGCGCGGCGCAGGCGAGACGCTCGACATCACCGAGCGCGATCTGCCGATCACGATCGTCGGCGGGACGATCGTGGCGGCGATGATCCCGATCGGCTTTTTGCTTTATTCGTTCGCGCAGAGCGGTCCGATCGCACTCGCGCCGACTTCGACGATCATCCTGTCGATCCTCTACATCCTCGTCGCCGGCGTCGTGATCGCCTCGGTCACGGGCTATATGGCCGGGCTTATCGGAGCGTCGAACAGCCCGATTTCGGGGGTCGGCATCCTCTCCGTGCTCGGCATTTCGCTGATCCTCGCCGCGCTCTATCCGGCGGTCGACGGCGACGCGACCAAGGCACTGGTCGCCTTCGCTCTGTTCGTCACCGCCATCATTTTCGGCATCGCAACCATCGCCAATGACAATCTGCAGGACTTGAAGACCGGTCAACTGGTCGGCGCTACCCCGTGGCGGCAGCAGGTCGCGCTTCTGCTCGGGGTGGTCTTCGGGGCGCTGGTCATTCCGCCGATCCTCGACCTGCTCAACACCGTCTTTACCTTCGAAGGCGCGCCGGGCGCGCGCGAAGGGGCATTGTCGGCCCCGCAGGCGCAGATCATCTCGACGATTGCGCAGGGCGTGCTTGGCGGCACCCTCGACTGGAGCCTGATCAACACCGGGGTGGCGATCGGCGCGGTGGTCATCGCCATCGACGAAGTTCTTCGCTACTCGACCAAACGCTTCAGCCTGCCCGCGCTCGCGGTCGGAATGGGGATGTATTTGCCAATGGAGCTGACCTTGCTGATCCCGGTCGGCGCCCTCCTTGGCTGGCTCTACAACCGTTGGGCCGCGACTTCGGCCAATCCCGCCTTTGCCGAGCGCTTGGGCGTGCTCATGGCGACCGGGCTGATCGTCGGCGAAAGCCTGATGGGAGTGGTGTTCGCCGGGCTCGTCGCCGCGGCCGAGAAGGCCGGCTCGAAGAGCAGCGCAGACGTCCTCGCGCGCTTTGGCGACAACCCCTACGCCATACCGCTCGGGATCATATTATTCTCGGGTTCGATCCTGATCCTCTACGGCTGGACCCGCTCGCGCGCCGCGCACGCCCCGGTTGACGGCGACGACGGCTTCGTCCCCGAGCGCGAAGCGGCGATCCGCTGATGGTTGATACGCTGCATCTCGGCCAGTCGAGCGCGCTTCCCGCTTCACCCGAACAGGCAAAGCTCGATTACGTCCCCAACCCGCGCGACACACTCTATCTCGTGCGCTTCGCCGCGCCCGAATTCACCTCGCTCTGTCCGGTCACCGGGCAGCCCGACTTCGCCCACCTCGTGATCGATTACGCGCCGGGCGAGACGATCGTCGAGAGCAAGTCACTCAAGCTCTACCTCGGCAGCTTCCGCAATCATTGCGGCTTCCACGAAGACGTCACCGTCGGCATCGGTCAGCGGCTGGTCGAGGAGATGCAGCCGAAATGGCTCAGGATCGGCGGTTACTGGTATCCGCGCGGCGGGATCCCGATCGACGTGTTCTGGCAAACGGCGGCGGCGCCGGCCGGGCTGTGGGTGCCCGACCAGGGGGTGGCGAGCTACCGCGGACGGGGATGAGGCATGGATGATCTGGTCTCGACCGCGTGGCTTGCCCAACAGTCGGGCAGCCGCGACCTCGTGATTCTCGACGCGTCCTTGTTCATGCCCGCCGATGACCGTGACGCCGCCGCCGAGTTTCGCGCGGCCCATATCCCCGGGGCGCGGCGGTTCGATATCGACGCGCTCTCCGACGCCGCGAACCCCGTGCCACACATGTTGCCCGGAGCCGCAGCATTCGGAGCCGCGATGGTCGCGCTTGGCGTCGCGCGCGACGACCGGATCGTGGTGTATGACGACAGTCCCCTCCACAGCGCGACCCGCGCCTGGTTCATGCTGCGTCATTATGGTGCCGACCGGGTTGCGATCCTCGACGGCGGCCTCGCCAAGTGGCGTGCCGAGGGGCGGGCGATCGAGGAAGCCGAGCCCTCACTCCGCAGCGCGCGCTTCGATGCGGTCGAGCGAGGAAGCGTGGTCGACAAGGCAATGGTCCTGCGCGGGCTCGTCAGCCCGATGCTCGACGCCCGCAGTCGTGCGCGGTTCGATGGCAGCACGCCCGACCCGCGCCCCGGCGTGGCGCCGGGCCACATTCCAGGATCGCGCAACCTGCCGTTCGATGCGCTGTATCGCGCCGACGGAACGCTAAAGAGCGAGGAAGATATGGCGAGCGCCTTTGCCGGAGCCGGGATCGACCCACGCGAGGCGTTCGTCGCCACCTGTGGCTCAGGAGTGACCGCGACCAGCCTGATCTTCGCCGCGCGGCGGCTCGGCGGGCGCGATGCGCGGCTCTATGACGGCAGCTGGTCGGACTATGGCGCCGATCCCGCGACCCCGAAGCAGACGATCAGAGGCTGAACAATTGGTCGATTTCGGCCAGCCCGGCGCCAAGCTCGCGCTCGAGCGCGTCGAGCGCGGCGGGGTGGGGCCGATTGCCCGCATCCTGTTGCCGCGCAATCGCCTCAAGCCCTGCCGCGGCGGCGTTGGCGACGCGCCCCGATCGCGCGTCGAAACAGCGCTGGACGGAGGGGCTCGCCCCCGGAAAGCCAAGCGCGAGCCGCGCCTCGCTGTCGCGATGGACGGCGTCCTTGCCCGCCACTTGCTCGACACAGGCGAGCGCCTGACGAATGCTCGCCAACCGCGCCACGGCTTCGGCGTACGGGCCGAGCACTTCAGTGGCGGTGTCGGGCGACTCGGGAATGAAATGGATCATCCCTTGCCTTTGCCACACAGCGGTAAAGGGAAGGTGAATCAGTCCGCCGGATTATCCAGATCGCGCAGGATCCAGCCGCGCTGCGGGATGGTTTCGATGAACTCCGCCCCGCCCGCCGCCGAGCGCAATTTCTTGCGCAGCTTGGAAATGAACACGTCGATGATCTTGGGCTGCGGTTGATCGTCGGCGCGGCGATAGAGATGCTTGAGCAGCATCGATCGGGTGACGACGTTGTTGCGCGCGAAGGCAAGCAATTCGAGCACGCGATATTCCATCTCGGTGATCCCGATCGGATGGCCGTCGATGCGGATCAGGCGCTGGATCGCATCGACCGCGAGCCGCCCGCCGCACAGGGTCGGCGGAAGTTCGTTGCCCTGTGCCTGGAGGCTGTCGAGCAGCCGCGACGAGGCTTCCTCGCTGTCTTCGGCGGACAGCCGGACGGGCGACCCCATCAGCAACTGCTGGGCTTCGGCGAGGGCGGCATGCGCTTCCTCGACCAGCCGTGTGCCTTCCTCGAACCGGCGCTTGGACCGGTCGAGCATCGATTCGATTTCGACCAGCCGGGCCGACAGCGTGTCCGCAGTCATAGTGTAGCCGTCCTTATTGTTGCGGGGCGGGGGCTGACGCGTCCTGGCCGTTGCCTGTCGGCGCGGCGATAATCGTTTGGGTGGTGGCGCCCTTGTCGACGACATTGGTCGCGGGATCGCCGGCCGTCGAGCGAATGCCCGTCGCCACGCGTTCGCGCCCGGCGGCATCGAGCAAGCTGCTTTCGGTCGCGCTGCGCGGCGCGGGGCTGCCGAACAGGGTATCGATCGCCTGGCCCTGTGCGTTTTCGGCCGACAGGCTGACGGTGCCGGCGACCGGGGGAGTGAGCGTATAATCGGGCGGGATAACCAGCGGCGCATTGCGCGCAACGGCGAATTCGTCGAGCGCCTTTTGCTTGCCGATGCCGCACGCCCCGAGCGCCAGCGCGGGCAGGAGGAGAAGGACGAGGGTCTTACGCATGTTCATTGGTTCCTTCTGGCGCCCCGGTCTTCGGCGACACGGTGTCGCGGATGAGCAGGGCGCGGAGCAGCAAGATGACGACTCCGACGCTAATCGCCGCGTCGGCGACATTAAACACATAAAACGGTCTCGTCGCTCCGAAATGCAGATCGAGGAAGTCGACGACATAGCCGAGTTGGACCCGATCGACGATATTGCCAAGTGCGCCGCCGAGCACCAGCCCGAGCGCGAGGCGGTCGGCGGACTTGTCCTCGCGCCCGATCCACCACGCCACCGCGGTCGCAATCGCCGCGGTGCCCGCGACCAGCAGCCAGCGGTGAGTGTCGTTCTGCGCCTGGGCAAGGCCAAGGCTGATTCCGGAATTCGGCACGAATGTGAAGTTGAAGATCGGCAACAGCACGATCTGCTGGACGCGTTCGAGATCGAGTGGCCCGGTGACGAACCATTTCGACAATTGGTCGACGAACAGGATCGCAAAGGCGGTGAGGTAAGCGGGCATCGTCCTACGCATTCACCATCTCCTCGCAGCGATTGCACAAGTCGCCGTCCTCGACGACCTCGGGCAGCAGGCGCCAGCAACGCCCGCATTTGTGGTTGTCGGTCTTGGTAACGCTCAACGCATCGCCGTGCATAACGCGCGACACGATGAACAATTCGGCGAGCAAATCGGGATCGAAATCGGCTTCAGGCAGTGCCACTTCGGCCTCGAGGCTCGATCGGATCGTCTTGTCGCGCCGCAACGGCTCGATTGCCTCCGTTACCTGTCTGCGCAAGTCGCGCACTCGGTGCCAAGGGATGCTCGTTCTTTTCACGCTCTGCGGCGATTCGGGCCACTGAAGCAAGTGGACGCTGCCGGCATCGGGGAAGCGCGTGGTCCACACTTCCTCGGCCGTGAACACCAGCACCGGGGCGGCGTAGCGAGCCAGCGCGTGGAAGAGGGTGTCGAGGACGGTGCGGTAGGCGCGGCGCTTGGGATTGTCGGCAGCATCGCAATAAAGCGAATCCTTCCGAATATCGAAGAAGAAGGCCGACAGATCCTCGTTGCAAAAATCGCTTAGCGCGCGCGTATAATCGTTGAAATCATAGGCCTGGACGGCGGTCTTGAGCCGCGTGTCTAGCGTTTCCAGCAGCGACAGCATGTAGCGCTCGAGTTCGGGCATGTCCTCGACCGCGACCTTTTCGGCGTCGTCGAACCCAGCCAATGCGCCGAGCAGATAGCGGAAGGTGTTGCGCAGTTTGCGATACTGGTCGGCGACCCCGGCGAGGATTTCCTTGCCGATGCGGTGGTCCTCGGTGAAGTCGACGCTCAGCGCCCACAGCCGCAGGATATCGGCGCCGTAATCGCGCATCAAATCGAGCGGGTTGATCGTGTTGCCAAGGCTCTTGGACATTTTCATGCCCTTGGCATCCATCGTGAAGCCATGCGTGAGCACCGCCTTGTACGGCGCGCGGCCGCGAGTGCCGCAGCTTTCGAGCAGGCTCGACTGGAACCAGCCGCGATGCTGGTCGCTGCCTTCGAGGTATAAGTCGGCGGGGGGCTGGTCGGGGTCGACGCGGAGTAGTTCGGGCCATTCGCCGCTTTCGAGGACGAAGGCGTGCGTGCAGCCGCTGTCGAACCAAACGTCGAGGATGTCGGTGACGCGTTCGTAGTCGGCGGGGTCGTAGGCGTCGCCGAGGTAGTCGCGCGCGCGATCGTCGGACCAGGCGTCGACCCCCTCGGCGGAGATCGCGGCGACGATGCGCGCGTTGACTGCGGCGTCGACCAAGGGCTGGCCGCTCTTGCGCTCGACGAACAAGGCGATCGGCACGCCCCACGCGCGCTGGCGGCTGATCACCCAGTCGGGGCGGCCCTCGACCATCGCCGACAAGCGGTTGCGGCTCTTCTCGGGGACAAAGCTGGTCGCGGCGATGGCGTTCATGGCGAGCTGGCGCAGCGTCACCATCCCCTCCCCTTCAGGGGAGGGGTCGACTCGCCGCAGGCGAGCGGGGGTGGGGGAGTCCGCCACTGGAGACTCCCCCGCCCCTTCGCCGCTTCGCGTCTCTTCCCCGCCCCTGAAGGGGCGGGGAGAAGTTGCCCCGCCCTCATTCTCCCACCGCGCGCGGGCGAAGCCGCGGCACGTGTCGGCGTCGAGCTCGCGGTCCATGGCGATGAACCATTGCGGGGTGCAGCGGTAGATCACCTTGGCCTTCGAGCGCCACGAATGCGGGTAACTGTGCTGGTAATCCGCCGACGCCGCGAGCAGCCCGCCCGCCTCGCGCAGGTCCGAACAGATCGGCCCGTCGGGAGCGTTGAACTTGGCGTTGATGACGCTGCCCTGGCCGCCGAGCCAACCCCAGTCGGCGCGATACTTGCCATCCCCCTCAACCGCGAACACCGGCTCGATGCCATGCGCCTTGCACAGGTCGAAGTCGTCCTCGCCATGATCGGGCGCCATGTGGACAAGGCCCGTGCCGGTGTCGGTGGTGACAAAGTCGCCGGGCAGGAAGGGGCGCGGCTTCGCAAAGAAGCCGCCGAGATGGTGCATCGGGTGGCGGGCGATGGTGCCGGCGAGCTGTGATCCCAAGAAGATGCCGCTGACCCGACCTTCCGGTGGACCTTGGAACTCGTCTTCGTTTTGTTTCCAGTAACGCTTCTCGAATTCGGCGGCGAGCTCGCACGCGACGAGCGCCTTAGTGCCGTTGAGGTCATACACAGCATATTGGACCTGCGGCCCGTAAGCGATCGCCTGGTTGACCGGGATCGTCCACGGGGTGGTCGTCCAGATCACCGCGTGCGCGCCGACCAGCTCGGGTATCGGGCTCTCGACAATCTCGAACGCGACATCGATCTGGGTCGAGACGATGTCCTCATATTCGATCTCGGCTTCGGCCAGCGCGGTTTTCTCCACCGGGGACCACATCACCGGCTTGGCGCCGCGGTAAAGCTGGCCCGACTCCGCGAACTTCATCAGTTCGGCGACGATCGTCCCCTCGGCCTTATAGTCCATCGTCAGATAAGGCTTGTCCCAGCGCGCGCCGATCCCGAGCCGCTTCAACTGCTCGCGCTGCACATCGACCCAATGCTGGGCATAAGCGCGGCACTCGGCGCGGAACTCGGTTACCGGGACTTGGTCCTTGTCGAGCTTCTTCTTGCGATATTGCTCTTCGACCTTCCACTCGATCGGCAGCCCGTGGCAGTCCCACCCGGGAACGTAGGGCGCGTCCTTGCCGAGCAGGGTCTGGGTGCGAACCACCATGTCCTTCAAGATATGGTTGAGCGCATGCCCGATGTGCATGTCGCCATTGGCGTAGGGCGGGCCGTCGTGAAGGATGTATTTTTCGCGCCCGGCGCGCGCGGTGCGCAGCTGACCGTAGAGATCCGCCTCCTGCCACTTGGCGAGGATGACCGGTTCCTTCTGCGGCAGCCCGGCCTTCATCGGAAAGTCGGTCACGGGCAGGAACACGGTGCTGCGCCAGTCTTGCTTGTCGGAAGCGTCGGGTTTGTCAGACATCGCGGGCGCCTTAGGCGAGGGCGCGCGGGGCGGCAAGCAATCGCCGCGCTTCGGCGGCGTCCTTGTCCATCTGGGCCTCGAGCCCGTCCAATCCGTCGAATTTCAATTCGGGCCGGATGAAATGATGCAGCGCGACCTCGATCGTCCGGCCGTAGAGGTCCCCGTCCCAGTCGAACAGCACCGTCTCAAGCAATTCCTTGGGCGGCGTGAACATTGGCCTCACGCCGAGGTTGGCGACCCCATTGTGCTCGCTGAAGTCATCGAGGCGAACGCGAACGGCGTAAATCCCGTAAGCTGGCCGCTGGTAGGTGCCGAGTTCTACGTTGGCGGTCGGCCAGCCAAGCTCGCGCCCGCGCTTGTCGCCGTGGACCACCGTGCCTTCAATCGCGAACGGGCGCGTCAACAAGCGCGTGGCAACCCCCGGCTCGCCCGCCTTGAGCGCCTCGCGGATCCGGCTCGACGATACAGGTTCGCCGGCGAGCAGCACCGGGGCGACCGTCTCGGCGCCGATGCCATGCGCAGCGCCAAGCTCGCGAAGCACCGTCGCATTGCCCCCGCGCCGGGCACCAAAGGTGAAGTCCTCGCCGGTCACGACCCCGCTCGCGCCGATCCGCTCGGCCAGCAGACGGACGACGAAGTCCTCCGCGCCAGTCGCCGAAAGCGCTCCATCGAACCCGAACACCAGCATTGCATCGGCCCCCGCCGCGGCGAACATCCGCTCGCGCTGGTCGAGCGTGGTCAGGCGGAAAGGGGCTGCGTCGGGCCTGAAGTAGCGCACCGGATGGGGGTCGAATGTCGCGACGATGACCGGCCGGCGCTCATGCGCGCCGCGCGCCACCGCGCGGCCGACGACCGCCTGATGGCCCAGGTGAAAGCCGTCGAAATTGCCTAGCGCGAGGATCGCCCCGCGCAGGGTGTCGGGGATCGGCTGGTCGAGGGTCAGGCGCTGCATCGCCGTCCGCGCTTAACCGGATAAAGAGGCAAGTCCAGACGCTTGACTCGCCCGCCCCGAAATCATAGAGGCTGCGCATCCCGTTTTTCGGTCTGCCGGCGGCGCATCCTTGCGCGCGCCGTTTTTCCGTTAAAGGGGCTCACGCGAAGAGATGGGGTGGTCGGGTGCCCGCTACCCCGTGGAGCTAGGAGACTTTATTCATGGCACGTATCGCGGGCGTCAACCTGCCCACCAACAAGCGCGTCGTTATCGCGCTCACCTACATCCACGGCATTGGCAACACCAAGGCCCAGGAAATCGCCACCAAGCTGAGCATCGCCCCCGAACGCCGGGTCCAGGATCTGTCGGACCAGGAAGTGCTGCAGATCCGCGAAGCGATCGACGCTGACCACACCGTCGAGGGTGATCTCCGCCGCCAGACCGCGATGAACATCAAGCGCCTGATGGACCTCGCTTGCTATCGCGGCCTGCGCCATCGCAAGGGCCTGCCGGTCCGCGGCCAGCGCACGCATACCAATGCGCGCACCCGCAAGGGCAAGGCCAAGCCGATCGCCGGCAAAAAGAAGTAAGCGGCCGCCGCGTTTCCCGCGGCCCGCCCTTCCCGCATTTCGAGGATTTCCAAGACAATGGCACAAGCACCCCAGCGCCTTCGCCGTCGCGAGCGCAAGAACATCACGTCCGGCGTGGCTCACGTCAACGCCAGCTTCAACAATACGATGATCACCATCACCGACGCGCAGGGCAATGCGATTGCCTGGTCGTCGGCCGGCACGATGGGCTTCAAGGGCAGCCGCAAGTCGACTCCCT
>CAXSCF010000063.1:0-12116 GCA_964235815.1 uncultured Sphingomicrobium sp. | reverse complement strand
AGGCCCGATGGCGGAGTGGTTACGTAGGGGACTGCAAATCCCCGCACGCCGGTTCGATTCCGGCTCGGGCCTCCACTTTGCACCCGCCGCCGAGGTGAGCCATGCGTTCGATCGTTCTCGCTCTCGTGCTGGCCGTGGCCGGCTGCGCCCCGGCCGCGCCAAAGATCATCATCAGCGATGCATGGGCGCGGGCCACTGCGCCGGTCCAGTCGAGCGGCGCAGTCTATGCCACGCTGACCAATGCCGGGGGCAATGACCGGCTGGTCGGGGTTCACACGCCAGCCGGAATGGCGATGCTTCACGGCAATGACAGTCACGACGGGATCGCGCGGATGCGAATGCTGCCCGATTTGCCGATCCCCCCGCATGGCCGGGTGATCCTTGCCCCGGGAGGCACGCATGTCATGCTGACGGGGTTGAGCGCGCCGCTCGTCGCGGGCGAGCATTTCAGCGCGACCTTCCGCTTCGCGGCGAGCGGTGAGAAACGGGTCGATGTGATCGTCACCGCGCCGGGCGCGCGGTGATGCTCGGCAAGCTGCGCTATCTGTTGTGGGCACTGGTGCTGGTGGCTCTGGCCGGGCTCGCTTATCTGATGGTCCGGCCGGCGCCGCCGCTCCCGGCCGCGCGGTCGAGCGCGCTGCCCCTGGCGTCGATCGGCGGACCCTTCACGCTGGTCGGTGGGGATGGGCGGCCTTTCTCGAGCGGCAAGCTGGCGGGCAAGCCGTTTGCGATCTTTTTCGGCTTCACGCATTGTCCCGACGTCTGCCCGACCACGCTGGCGCGGCTGACCCGATTGCGCAGCGCGCTGGGCAAGGGCGACGCCGCGTTCGCCATTCTGTTCGTGACGGTCGATCCCGAGCGCGACGGCCCCAAGGAGGTCGGCGCTTATTCCAGCCTGTTCGGATCCCCGGTGATCGGGCTGACCGGAACCCCGGCGCAGATCGACCAGGTCAAGAAGCAATATGCGATCTACAGCGCCAAGACGGAGCAAGCCGGGGGCGATTATGGCATCGACCACAGCGCGAGCATATTCGTGATGGACCGCGCCGGCCGGTTCGTATCGACCATCGCGCCCGAGGAAGGCGATGCGGTCGCACTGGCCAAGCTCAAGCGCGTTACCGACTGATTGGCCTCACCGCGCCAGCACGCGCTCGAGCAAATGGTCGATCGCGGCATGGCTGGCGGGCTCGTCAAGCGTCGGGGCATGACCGACGTCGGGAACGGTGACGAGCTCGGCATCGTCGAGCGCATCGGCCATCGCCCGCGCCGTGTCCGCGCTCAGCAGGTCGCTCAACGCACCGCGCAGGATCGTCACCGGGCGCCCGTCGAGCGCGCGGTAGAAGGGCCATGCGTCGATCTGCGGCTTGCCCGCGGCACGCGCGAAATTGTCGGCGATCGCGGCGTCATAATCGAACCGCACCTGACCATCTTCCTCAAGGCAGATGCGGCGTGCGTACACGTCCCAATCGCGCGCCTCCCACAACGGGAAGGTTGCGCCGTGATGGGTCGAAAGGTAGCTGCTGGCCTCGCCCCACGACGCAAAGCGGACCTCCTGCCCGACATAATTGGCGATCCGGTCGACCCCTTGCTGGTCGATCACCGGCCCGATGTCGTTGAGCAGCGCGCCCGCGATCCGCTCGCTGTCGGTCGCCGCGAGCAGCATCGTGCACAGCCCGCCAAGCGAGGTGCCGATGAACACCGCGTCGGCGATCCCCAACTGATCGAGGAACTTCATCACGTCAGCGACATAGACTTGCGGCGAATAATTGGCGGAGTTGGGGTCGAAGCCGCTGCCTCCGCGCCCGCGCAGGTCGATCGCCAGCACGCGCCACGCCCCGGCATAGCGGTGTGCGACAGGCTCGAAATCGCGCGCATTGCGGGTCAATCCGGGGAGGCACAGCAAGGGCGGGCGATCGTGCGGGCCGGCATAATCGCGATAATGAAGCTTGATGCCGTCGGCGCTGGTCCAATATCGATCGGCAAATTCGGCCATCATCGCTTCCCCCTGGTTCGCCGCTCCCCTATCGCGGGGCGATGGTAGCCACGCAACCCATCCTCGACCTTGGGCCGGCGTTTTACGATACCGTCCGCCCGGCCGACTTCCCGAGCGCCGTTGCCCGTTTTCTCAATCACCGCTGGGCAGCGCGGGTCGGGCTCGCCGCGGTCGATTGGGAGCGGCATTTCGCGCGCTTCGAGGCCCTGCCCTCCAATCTGCCCCGGCCGCTTGCCTTGCGCTATCACGGGCATCAGTTCCGCCATTATAATCCCGACCTCGGCGACGGTCGCGGTTTTCTGTTCGCCCAGCTGCCGGATGATAAAGGCCGCTTGCTCGACCTTGGCACCAAGGGCAGCGGGACGACCCCGTGGAGTCGGCGCGGCGATGGCCGCCTGACGCTCAAGGGCGGGATGCGCGAAGTCCTCGCCACCGAAATGCTCGAAGCGCTCGGGGTCGATACCTCGAAAAGCTTCGCCTTGTTCGAGACTGGCGAGGCGCTCGAGCGCGGGGACGAACCGTCGCCGACGCGCTCGGCGGTGCTGACCCGGCTGAGCCACGGGCACATTCGCATCGGCAGCTTCCAGCGGCTGGCCTTTCTTGGCGACATCGCCGGGCTGGCGAGCCTCACGCACTATTGCCTGACCCATCTTTACGACGAGCCGGGGGACGATCCCGCGCGGCTGCTCGCGCTGGTGTGCCGATCGACCGCCGGGCTTGCCGCTTCCTATCTTGCCGCGGGGTTCGTCCACGGCGTGCTCAACAGCGACAATATCGCCATCACCGGGGAGAGCTTCGATTACGGTCCGTGGCGCTTTGCGGCGGAGTGGGACGAGGGCTTCACCGCGGCCTATTTCGATCATGGCGGGCTTTACGCCTTTGGCCGCCAGCCCGAGGCGATCCAGTGGGATGTGGCGCAACTCGCGGGCTGCCTCGCGCTGATCGGCGATGCGCCGCCGCTGTCGGATGTTCTAGCCCGTTGGCCGGCGCAGTTTGAGGCGGCGCTGTTCGATGCGCTGCTCGCGCGGCTTGGGGTGGCGCGGCGCGGCGACGAGGATCGCGAACTGGTCTCGGCCTTGTTGGGTGCCCTGCGCTCCCGTCGCGCAGGGATCGATCGCTTGTTCTTCGACTGGCGTGGCGGGCGCGTTCCGGACGATACAATGTACGGGTCCGCGCCGTTTTCCCGATTGGCCGCCGCGTTGGCGGGACGCGCCCGCGCGCTGAGCCATGAATACTGGTCCGATCCGGCGCCATGCTCGATGCTGATCGATGAGGTCGAGGCGATCTGGACGGCGATCGCGAAGCGCGACGATTGGGGGCCGTTCGAGGTCAAGATCGCCGCGATCCGCCGGATGGGCGCGGCGATGACGGCCGACGCGACTTGACCCGGCGGCGGGGTCATGGGAGCAGGCCGTCGGGCGCGGGAGCTTCATGACCGAACACCTCATTTCGACCGAACCGGCGACGGGCGCGGAAATCTGGACCGGGCCGATCGGCGATGCCGCGACCGAAGTCGCCGCCGCGCGCGCCGCCTGGCCCGAATGGGCGGCGCATTCGGTCACATTCCGGATCGAGGCGCTGCGCCGCTTCACCAACGTCGTGCGCGCCCGCGAGCAGGACTTTGCCGACCTCATCGCGCGCGAGACGGGCAAGCCTTATTGGGAAGCGCTGACCGAAGTCGCGGCGGTGATCGGCAAGGTCGACATTTCGATCAACGCGTATTCGGAGCGCACCCCGACCCGGCGGCTCGAGGCGGCAATGGGCAATAAGGTCGCGGTGCGCCACAAGCCGCATGGCGTGCTCGCCGTGCTCGGGCCCTATAATTTTCCGGCGCATTTGCCCAACGGGCACATCGTCCCGGCGCTGCTTGCCGGCAATGCGGTCGTGTTCAAGCCGTCAGAGAAGACCCCGGCGACGGGCGCCATGCTGGTCGATTGTTTCCGTGAAGCGGGGGTTCCGGCCGGAGTCATCCGCTTGCTCGTCGGCGGGCCGAGCGAAGGCAAGGCGCTCGCCGCCGAACCCGGGATCGACGGACTATTGTTCACGGGGTCGGCCGGCGCCGGTGCCGCGCTCGCCCGCCAGTTCGCCGACATGCCGCACAAGATCCTCGCGCTCGAGCTTGGCGGCAACAATCCGATCGTGGCCTGGGACGTCGCCGATGTGCCCGCCGCCGCGGCGATCATCGTCCAGTCGGCCTATCTGTCGGCCGGGCAGCGCTGCACCGCGGCGCGCCGCCTGATCGTCGAGGATGGCGCGCACCAGCCGCTGATCGACGAGATCGTCAAGCTCATCGACCGCATCATCGTCGACCATCCGCACGCCGACCCGCAGCCGTTCATGGGCCCGGTGATCGACCTGGTCGCCGCCGACATACTTCAAGATCGCTTCCTCGGGCTGATGATGAAAGGCGGCAAGCCCGTCCGCCGGCTCGACCGCCCGTATGAAGAACGCCCCTATCTGACCCCGGCGTTGATCGACATGACCGACGCCAAGGACCGCCGGGACGAGGAATTGTTCGGTCCGGTGCTCCAGCTTGTTCGCGTCGCCAGCTTCGACGAGGCGATCGACGAGGCCAATCGCACCCGGTTCGGGCTTGCCGCGAGCGTCCTGACCAAACAGCCCGCCCTGTACGACAAGTTCTGGGCCAACGTCCGCGCCGGGGTGATCAACTGGAACCGCCCGACCAACGGCGCCCCGTCGAGCGCGCCATTTGGCGGGGTCGGACTGAGCGGCAATCACCGCCCCAGCGCTTATTATGCCGCCGATTATTGCGCTTATCCCGTGACCAGCGTCGAAGCCGACGTGTTGCGTGGCGGGATCAGCGAGGGATTGCGCGAGGCGTATGTCGCCGACGACGACCGGGTCTATGATCGCTGATGGAAGGCGGCGGGTCGTGCTTGGCGTTTCAGCACGGGCTCGATCCAGGGTGCACTTGCCTTGCTTAACCGGGCAGGCCCAGGGCGGTCGCTCTGGCTAGCGCTTCGGCCGTTCGACCTGCTTCTGGAATTAAGTGTCCGATCAGGCGTCGACGAGGATGCGCTTGGGGGTTCTGGTTGGGAGCAAGCGGTCGGTGGTCGGGGTGACCGGGTCGGGGGCGTCCATGCTGCGCCACCCGTCACGACCGAGGCGCTCCATCGGCTTGAAGGTCGCCTTATAGGCCATCCGATCCGAGCCTTCGACCCAATAGCCGAGATAGACGTAGGGCAGCGCCGCACGTGACGCGCGGATGATGTGGTCGAGGATGATGTAAGTGCCGAGCCCTTTGCGCGCGCCCTCCCCGACATCGTAGAAGCTGTAGATCATCGACATGCCGTCGGCCTGCTGGTCGCTCAGGCAGGCGCCGACCAACTTGCCCGGGCGGCCGCCGACCGAGGGCTCGCGATATTCGATGATGTAGGTCCGCACCGGGGTCTGTTCGACCATGTCGGCGAAGTCCTGTTCATCCATCTCGGCCATTCCGCCGCCGGGGTGGCGCGACGCGAGATATTTGCGCAGCAACGCATATTGTTCTTCGGTGGTCCACGGCTTGCACGCGCTGACTTCGAGGTCGGCGTGGCGGCGGATCAACTTGCGCTGGGTCGCGCTCGGCGTGAAGCGGTCGGCGGCGACGCGGACCGAAACGCACGCGCTGCAATCAATGCACGACGGGCGATAGGCGACCGATTGCGACCGGCGAAAGCCGATCCGACCGAGCGCTTCGTTGAGTTCGCCTGCGTTGCGGCCATTAAGCTCGGTGAACACCTTGCGCTCGACCTTGCCCGACAGATAGGGGCAAGGGCTGGGGTTGGTGACGAAGAATTTCGGAAAACGAAATGGTGCGCTCACCCGGCCGAGCCTCCAAACTGGTTACGGAAGTCTTTATGCGACCGGTAAACGCGGTTGGAAAGACCCGGGTCCGATTATTGACGGTTAACCCGCGCGGTGTGCTGGGATGGGACAGTCGGGCTTTGTTCACTCCGGGACGAAATGGATTAATCGAGCGAGGCGCGTTCGACGTTGAAGCCGGCGGTTTCGAGCGCGGCGACGAGGGTATCGATCGCGTCGGCGTCGCGCGCTTCGCATTCGACCTCGATCGAGGTGTCCTTCGCGGGCAAGCGGGTGAAGATCCGCTGATGCTGGACCTCGATGATATTGACTCCGCAGTGGTGGAAGGTTGCGGTGATCGCGGCGAGCGCGCCGGGCCGATCCTGGGCGGCGATGCGCAGCCGGGCGATGCGCCCGCAACGGACCAGTTCGCGGACCAGCACGTTGGCCAGCAAATGGGTGTCGATATTACCGCCGCACAGCACGGTGCCGACTTTGCGGCCTTCGTAGCGCTCGGGATGAGCGAGGATTGCGGCGAGGCCCGCCGCCCCCGCCCCTTCGACGACCGTTTTCTCGATTCCGACGAGCAGGGCGACGGCGTGCTCGATATCCTTTTCGGCGACGAGGTCGATGCGGTCGACCTGGACGGCGATGATCTGGCGAGTCAGCGCGCCGGGTTCCTTGACCGCAATGCCTTCGGCAAGAGTGTCGCCGCCGATCGCGCCGTGGCTTCCCTCGACGACATTCTTCATCGACGGATAAAGCTCGGCCTCGACCCCGACCACCTCGATGCGCGGGTTGATCGCCTTGGCCGCGGTGGCCATCCCGCTGATCAGCCCGCCGCCGCCGATCGGCACGACCAGCACGTCGAGGTCGGGCACTGCCGACAGCATTTCGAGCGCGACCGTGCCCGCCCCGGCGATCACCGCGGCGTCGTCGAACGGGTGGACGAAGACAAAGCCGCGCTCGGCCTCGAGTTGCTTGGCGAAGGCGTGGGCGTCGTCGAACCGCTCGCCGTGGAGGATGACGGTCGCGCCATGCCCTTCGGTCTGGGTGACCTTGATCGTCGGCGTCGAAACCGGCATCACGATCGTCACCGGAATGCCGAGGCGCTTGCCATGATAGGCCACGGCCTGAGCGTGATTGCCGGCCGAAGCGGCGACGACGCCGCAGGCGCGCTCGGCGTCGTCGAGGGCAAGCAATTTGTTGAGCGCGCCGCGTTCCTTATACGCAGCGGTGAATTGCAGGTTTTCGAACTTGAGCCAGACTTCCGCGCCGACCCGTTCGGACAAGGTGCGGCTGAGCAAGGTTGGCGTGTGAATGACCGCGCCGGAGATGCGATCGGCGGCGGCGCGGATGTCGGCGAGGGTCGGAAAGTCGGTCATGGCGGCGGGACCTAGCCCTTCACGCCGCGCCAAACAATGCTATGCCCGGCGCCATGCGCACCCTCCCCTTCGCAGCCGCGGCGCTGCTCATCGCCGCCGTTCCCACCGTCGCGCTGGCCGATACGCTGGTGATCAATGCCAATGGCATGCAGGTCGGCGCGAATGGCGAGGTCGAGCATTTCTCTGGCCTGCTGATCGGCGACGACGGGACGGTCAAGCGCGTATTGGCCAGGGGTGAGGCGCTGCCCGCGGCGACGACGCGGATCGACGCCCGGGGACGCACGCTCCTTCCCGGGCTGATCGATGCGCACGGCCACGTCACCGATCTCGGCTTTGGCGCGCTCCAGCTCGACCTTGTCGGCAGCAGCTCGCTCGGCGACCTGCAGCAGCGGCTCAAAAGCTATGCAGCGGCGCACCCCGGCAAGGGCTGGATCGTCGGTCATGGCTGGAACCAGGAATTGTGGCCGACCAAGGCGTTTCCGACCTCGGCCGACCTCGATTCCGCCGTCGCCGACCGGCCCGTCGTGCTCGAGCGGGTCGATGGTCATGCCATGGTCGCCAATAGCGCCGCGCTGCGCGCCGCGGGGGTCACGTCATCGACCCTTGCCCCCGCCGGCGGGCGGATCGAGAATGGCTTGTTCGTCGACAATGCGACGGCGCTGATCGGAAAGGCCGTTCCCGCCGCGACGCCGGCCGAACTCGATGCCGCACTGGCCAAGGCGCAGGCGATCTTGCTCGGGTTCGGGGTAACCAGCGCGGGCTCGATGAGCACGTCGGTGGCGGACTGGAAAGCGTTCGACCGCGCCGGGGCGGCGGGCACCCTCAAGATCCGGCTGATGAGCTATCTGCTTGGCGGGCAGGACCTGGCGGTCGCCGCGCCGACGCCGTGGCTGTTCGACGGGCATCTGCGCGCGGTCGGGGTCAAATTGTTCGCCGACGGTGCGCTCGGGTCGCGCGGCGCCTGGCTGAAACAACCCTATGCCGACAGGCCCGGCACACGCGGGCTGCAATTCCATTCGGATGCTGAACTGCTGGCCCAGGCCGACGCCGCCGCCGGGCATGGCTTCCAGCTTGCCATTCACGCCATCGGCGATGCTGCCAATGCGCAGGCGATCGGAGTCTATGAAGCGCTGACCCGGAAATATGGCACGGGGCGGCGGTGGCGGATCGAACATGCCCAGATCGTCGATCCGGCCGACATTCCGCGGCTCGCCAGGAGCGGCATCATCGCGTCGATGCAGCCGACCCACCAGACGAGCGACATGAACATGGCCGAGGCGCGGGTCGGCGCGGCGCGGCTGAAGGGCGGCTATGCGTGGGCGACCATCCTGCGGTCGGGCGCGCACCTTGCCTTCGGGTCCGATTTCCCGGTCGAAAACCCCAACCCCTTTCCCGGGCTGAGCGCCGCGATCAGCCGCAGCGACCCCGCGGGCCGGCCGCCGGGCGGGTGGCGGCCCGAGGAAAAAGTGAGCTTTGCCCAAGCTCTTGCGAGCTTCACTCGCGAGGCGGCCTTCGCCGGGTTCGCCGAGGATCGCATCGGTGCGCTCGAGCCGGGCAAGCAGGCCGACTTCATCCTGGTCGACCGCGATGTCAGCACGGTGTCACCAGTGGCGCTCGCCGCGACCCGGGTCGAGGAGACGTGGGTCGCGGGCAAAAAGGTGTGGGCGCGAAAATAGTCGCCAACCGCGTTCGTCGCGAGTGAAGGCGAGGGATGCTCTTGCCGCGGTGTCGCGACTTGGCTCGACACGAACGATTTGCTTTTGCCTATGGCTTTCCGCTCGCTCGTTCGGTGAGCATCCCCGGGGTGAGAATCTGGGGCAGTTCCTCGGGCTCGGCGCGGCCTGGTCGATACCATAGATAGAGCGGCACCCCGGCGCGGCCGCGGCGATCGAGGAAGCGGGTGATGGCGGGGTCGCCGTTGGTCCAGTCGGCGACGAAGGTCCGCACCCCGGCCTGCTTGAACGCGGCCCGGACCTCGGCGCGGTCGATTGCGGCGGCTTCGTTGACCTTGCAACTCAAGCACCAGTCGGCGGTAAAATCGACGAATATGGGATGTCCCGCGGCAAGGCCTTGCGCGACCGCGGCCTCGCTCCACGGCGCCGTGCCCGGCGCGGTGCGGGTGCTGGTCGCGGCGCGGTGGGGCATGAGCAAAACCGCCGCAGCGGTGAGCAAGAGCGCGCCGGCAAGAGCAATCCAGCCATTGGCCTCGCCGCGCCGCTGACGCCGCCCCACCCAGACCAGCAGCAGGACCAGCACCGCGACGGCGATCAGTCCGATGGCGAGCGCCCCCAACCCCGCCTGGCGCCACAACAACCACAGGCAGGCGGCCACCGTTGCCGCCATCGGGATCGCGAGGAAGCGCTGCAGGCGTGCCATCCACGGCCCGGGACGTGGCAGTCGCCGACGCAGCGCCGGGATGAAGGCAATGACCACGAACGGCAGCGCCAGCCCAAGCCCGAGCGCGGCAAAGACCAGCACCGATCCCGCCACGGGGAGCAGCAGAGCGGTGCCGAGCGCGGCGCCGAGGAACGGCCCGGCGCAGGGCGTCGCGACGAACGCGGCGAGCGCGCCGGTGCCGAAGCTGCCCGTCGGGCGCGTCGTCCCGCCGATCACCGGAAGCTCAAACGCGCGCAGTAGATTGAGCGTGATCGCGCCAGCGAGGAGCAGGAGCACGACGATCGCGCGCGGGTCCTGAAGCTGAAACGCCCATCCCGCGGCGCTGCCCCCGGCGCGGATCGCGAGCAAGGTCGCCCCAAGCAGCCCGGTGCCGACGACGGCGCCCGCGGCATAGCCGAGCGCATCGCGCCGCGCGCTCGCCTGGTCGCCCCCCGAGCGCGCGAGGTGGAGCGCCTTGAGGGCGAGGATCGGGAAGACGCACGGCATCAGGTTGAGAAGAATCCCGCCCGCCAGCGCGCCAAGCACCGCGAGCAGGATGGCGGAGCCCCCGCGATCGCCGATTTCACGCCCACCCGACGGCACTGCTCCCGGCATTGCGGTGAAGGACAGGCCGCGCCCGTCGCCGAGCGTGAGGACGCCGGTCAAGGTGGCGGGAGCGGCGCCCTTGGCCGTGAGGCTGGCGATCAGCGTGTCGCCGTCGCGGCGAAAGCCTTGCGGCGCGGCGTAATCGATCGCGCCATCGGTGACGGGGAAGACATAGGGCTCGCCGAGCGTGACGCTGGCGGGGAGCGCAAGCGCGACCTCGAGGCGGTCGCCGACGCGCGCGAAATGCGCCGGGCTGGCGAGCGGCCGGGGAAGCAAGCGGCGCCACTGGTCAAAGCGCGGATCGGGGATGGCGGGGCTCGCGATGGGGATATCGACGCCGACCTCGCCGCGTTCGGGAACGCAGACCTTGTCGGTGCAGGCGAGCCATTCGAGCCGGGCGCGGACGGGGATCGACCCGGTGGCGTTCTGCGGCAGCATCAGCCGGACAAGGATCGCATGGTCGCGTTCGTAGACATAATTCATCAGCCCGGCGACGATCAGGCGGGTCGGGACAGGGTAGCGCAAGGGGCCGACGCTGGCGCCGGCAGGGAGCGTCCAGGTGGCACGCATCGGCAGTCCGGCATCGCCGGGGTTGAGCCAGTACCCATGCCAGCCGGGCCGGGTATGCATGACGATGGCGAGGTCGAGCGGCCGGCCAAGGGTGGCGGCGGTCTCGGCGACGATCTCGGGCTGGATGGCGTTGACGGAGGGCGGGGGGAGCTGGGCGAGCGCGGGGGTGGCCCAGATTAGCGCGATCAGGAAGAGCAAACGGTGAAGCACGACTTGGCGCTACAATGAATAGAGTTCAGCGCAAACCACTCCCGCTCATCCTGAGGAAGGACCGAGCGAGCGGAGCAAGGCGTAGGTACGCGCCAAGTGGCGCTACTCAGTCCCTACTTAGGATGAGCGGACGGGGTTAATCGAGGTTGGGTCTTAGCCATCGGGTGGCGGTGTCGAGGTCGACCCCCCTTCGCACCGCATAGTCGGCTAGCTGGTCCGGCCCCACGCGAGCGACGCCGAAATAAGCGCTGTCGGGATGGGCGAAGTAAAAGCCCGAGACCGCCGAGGTCGGAAGCATCGCGAAATTCTCGGTCAATTCGATCCCCGAAGCGCCTTCTCCCAGCAACTCGAACAGCAAGGGCTTCAAGCTGTGATCGGGGCAAGCGGGATAGCCCGGCGCGGGGCGGATGCCGCGGTAGGTTTCGCGGATGAGGTCCTCGTTCGAGAGCGCCTCGTCGGGGGCATAGGCCCACAAGGTGGTACGGACGTGCTGGTGGAGTCGTTCGGCGAGTGCCTCGGCGAGGCGGTCGGCGAGCGCCTTCAAGAGGATGTCGTTATAATCGTCATTGTCGGCCTTGAAGCGCGCGAGGTGCGGGTCGAGCCCGTGGATCCCGACCGCGAACCCGCCGATCCAGTCCTCCTCGCGCGGGGCGATGAGGTCGGCGAGGCACATGTTGGGGCGCCCGGCGCGCTTCTTGACCTGCTGGCGAAGGAACGGGAGGCGGATTCTCAGATCCTCCCCGGCACGGGGAGGGGGACCATCCGCAGGATGGTGGAGGGGGCCCACGTCAGTGGGCGCGACGCCAGGCTCGCTTTCCTCGCCCCCCTCCACCAGCTTCGCTGGTCCCCCTCCCCGTTCCGGGGAGGAATTAAGCACCACAACGTCGTCGCCTTCGCGCTCGACGGGCCACAGGCCGACGGTGGCTTTGGCGGTTAGCCATTTTTCCTCGACGATCTGCGCGAGCATTTTCTGCGCGTCGGCGAACAGCCCTCGCGCACTTTCGCCGACGATCTCGTCGTCGAGGATGGCGGGATAATTGCCGGCGAGCTCCCACGCGCGGAAGAACGGCGTCCAGTCGATCAACGGCACGAGGTCGTCGAGCGGCCACGCGTCGAACACATGGTTGCCGGGCTGCGCCGGGCGCGGACTGGGGCCGTCATGGGGTGGCGCG
>CAXSCF010000062.1:0-12668 GCA_964235815.1 uncultured Sphingomicrobium sp. | reverse complement strand
CCCCGGCGCGGGGCGCGGGGCGGCGATGCGGAAGGCGGCTGCGTAATTGGTCGATCCGGTCAGCGTCACGACCTTGACCGGGGCCAGCCCCAGCGCGGCGAATTCGCACGCCAGTTGGGCGCGCGGCATGCCGTGGTGACGGACTTCACGATCGGCATCGACGACGATGATCTCGCCGTCGGGTTTGAGCCCCGCCCGCAGATGCCACAGGAAGGCGTAGGGAGAAGTCACCTCATGATACATGTGGACGAGGAAGATGCGGTCGAACGAGGCGGCGGGGATCCGCGGATCGTCGGGCAGGCCAAGCTGCACCGAGACATTGTCGAGCCGCTCGCGAGCCACCCGCTGGGCGAGGTGATCGCGCGTCGCGGGGACGATGTCCTGCGCCAGGACGCGCCCGCTCGGCCCGACGATCGGGGACAGCCGGACGGTCGAATAGCCTTCGCCGGCGCCGATGTCGGCGACCGACATGCCGCGCGCGACCCCGGCAAAGGCCATCACTTCCTCGGCCTCGCTTAGCCGGTCGCGCGCGTCTTCGGTCGAGAAGCTGTCGGAGACGATGGGCGCGACCGGACGGTCGGCCTCGGGAAAGCGCGGCGCCTTGGGTTCCGCCCGGCACGCGGCAAGCGCGGCCAATGCGCCAAGCGCGGCCAGCAAGCCCAGTTTGACGGGCGCGCTAGTCGACATCCTCGACGTCCACTTTCTCGCCCGTCACGCGCTGTGACAGGGCCGCGGCCATGAAGCGATCCAGATCGCCGTCGAGAATATCGCCCGGCGCGGTCGAGATCACTCCGGTGCGCAAATCCTTGACCAGCTGATAGGGCTGAAGGACGTAGCTTCGGATCTGGTGACCCCAGCCGATATCGGTCTTCGACGCGGCACTGGCATCGGCTTCGGCCTCGCGCTTCTGCAGCTCGGCTTCGTACAGCCGCGCTTTCAATTGCTTCATCGCCTCGGCCTTGTTCTTATGCTGCGAGCGCTGATTCTGGCACTGGACGACGATATTGGTCGGGATATGCGTGATGCGCACCGCGCTGTCGGTGGTGTTGACGTGCTGCCCGCCCGCGCCCGAAGCGCGATAGGTATCGATGCGGATTTCGCTCTCGTTGATCTCGATGTCGATATCGTCGTCGACCTCGGGATAGACCCACACGCTGGCGAAGCTGGTGTGGCGCCGCGCCGCGCTGTCATAAGGACTGATCCGGACGAGGCGGTGGACACCGCTCTCGGTCTTGAGGTTGCCATAGGCATTCTCGCCCTTGACCAGCATCGTCGCGGACTTGATCCCGGCCTGTTCGCCTGAATGATGGTCGATCAGTTCGACCTTCATCCCGTGACGTTCGGCCCAGCGCGAGTACATTCGCTGCAGCATTCCGGCCCAGTCGTTGCTCTCGGTCCCGCCGGCCCCCGAATTGACTTCGACATAGCTGTTGTTCGCATCGGCCTCGCCCGCCAGCAGCGCGGCGACCTTGTCGCGTTCGGCACTGGTCGCGAGGTCGGCGAGCGCCTTGGCGCCATCATCGACCAACGCATCGTCCCCCTCCGCTTCGGCCATTTCGATCAACTCGACGGTATCGGCAAGCTCGCTTTCCATCTTGCGCGTCGCGGCAATCGCTTCTTCAAGCCGGCGGCGTTCGCGCATCACGTCCTGCGCCGCCTTGGGGTCGTTCCACAGCGTCGGATCCTCGACCCGGTCGTTGAGTTCGCCGAGCCGCTTGAGCGCGCGATCCCAATCGAGAAAGCGGCGCAGCAACAGGATCGCCGCCTTGATCTGGTCGATATGAGCTTGCGCTTCGGCGCGCATGAAACTGGCCTTTGGTCGGGAGGGAAGCGACGCCTAGTAGATACCGCCCTGGTTTTGCAAGAATTCGCCGCTGTCCGCCGGCCTGGGCGCGCGTTTTGCCGCGGCATTCGGCACCGCGCGGCGCGTCCGCCGAGGCGTCGGTCTTGGCACGGTGGTGGCGTCGGCGGCCAATTCAGAGCTGTGCCGAAACGAGCGGCGCGGTTCGGTTTCGGGCTGAAAGGCTTCCCATATGATCGACGATTTCGGGTCCTCGGTGACCGGGAAGGCGCCATAGACCCGGCGTCCGGTGACCCGATCGATGCGAACCATGCGAATCCCCGGCGGGGCGATAAACGGGGTCTTGGGCATGTCCTTGAGCGCCATTTCGGCCCAATGCTTGAACACCGGCGCCGCTATCCGTCCGCCCTGCGCCGAGCCGCCCATCGAGCGCGGTGCGTCATAACCTAGATATACCCCGCCGACGATATCGGGGGTGCCGCCGACGAACCAAACGTTGGTCGGCCCATTGGTCGTGCCGGTTTTCCCGAACAACGGACGGTCGAGGCTGCGCAGCACCGTCGCCGTGCCGCGCTCGATCACGCCTTCCATGACATGGACCATCTGATACGCCGCCTGCGGCTCAAGCAATTGACGAGCGCGGATCGGCGGGCGCGGCATGGCGCGGCCATTCCATTCCGGGGCACTGCAATCGTCCATCGTCGCGCAGCGATTGTCGCTGCGATAGATCACCTTGCCGTGACGATCCTGAACATAATCGATGAGCGTTGGCTTCACCTCGCGCCCCTGGTTGGCGAGGATCGCATAGGCATTGGTGAGCTTGAGAACGGTGGTTTCCCCGGCGCCGAGCGCGATCGACAGATAATTAGGATATTTGCCGACTCCGAGCAGCGCCGCGGTGGCGGTGACCTTGGCGATCCCGGTTTGCGACGCGGCACGCAAGGTCATGAGGTTGCGCGATTGTTCGACCCCCCACCGCAAGGTTTTGGGCCCGGCATAGGAGCCGTCGAAATTCTTGAAGCATTTGTTGCCCAGTCCTGCCCCCTGCCACACGCAGAACGGGGCATCGACGAGGATCGAGGCGGGGGTCATCCCATTTTCCATCGCGGTAACATACACGATCGGCTTGAAGGTCGATCCCGGCTGACGAAGCGCTTGGGTAGCGCGGTTGTAGGATGATCCGATCACGTCGAACCCGCCCTGGACCGCCATGACGCGCCCGGTGTGGACTTCCTCGGCAACGAAACCACCACCGATCTCGGGGATCGATCGCAACGCATAAGTGGTGCCGCCGATCTGCTTGACGATGACGATCATCCCAGGCTTGAGATAGCCGAACGCCGCGCCCCCGGCGCCGCGCTTGGGCTGCGAGGCGGCCGATGCCGCAAGCGTTCCAGTGGAACCGTCACCAAACCCGATCCCGGCGCGCCCGCCACTTTTTTCGAGCACGACCGCCTTGCGCCAGTCGGCGAACCCGGTGCCGAGCACCGCGCCGCGAACCTTTGCCGCCCAGTCGCCGTCGATCGGCACCACAAGGCCCGTATCGCGCCAGCCGCGGCCACCGTCGAAATTGGCCAGTCCCTCGCGCAGGGCCTCGGCGGCGGCGTCCTGCAGCTTCGGGTCCATTGAAGTGCGGACCGACAGTCCACCGGCGTAAATGCTGTTCTTTCCGGCATCGGCGTTTTCGCCATATTTCGCGAGCAGGATGCGGCGCACCTCTTCGATGAAATAGCCTCCCTGCTCGCGGAACTTGGCGTTGCTGCCATAGCGGATCGTGCCCAGCTCGGTGGCCGAGGCGGCGGCGCGCTCGGGTTCGGTGATCTTGCCGTTGGCGGCCATTTCACGAAGCACGTAATTGCGCCGCGCCAGCGCCTTGGCAGTGGCGCGCTGGGGGTCGTAATTGCTTGGCGCCTTGGGCAGCACCGCAAGGTAAGCGGCCTCGGGCAACGTCAGTTCACCAACGTCCTTGTCGAAATAGGCGCGCGCCGCGGCCTGGACGCCATAGGCGTTGCGACCCAAGAAAATCTGGTTGAGGTAGAGTTCGAGGATCTCCGGTTTGGACAGGGTCGATTCGAGGCGGAAGGCGAGGATCGCCTCGCGCACCTTGCGGGTCACCGAATAGCTGTCGTCCTGCAGCAAGCCCTTGGCGACTTGCTGGGTAATCGTCGATCCACCACGCGCCCGCGTGCCATTGGTGGCTTTCTTGACGCCATAATCAAACACCGCGCCGACCAGCCCTGGATAATCGATGCCGCCATGGCTGAAAAACGTCTTGTCCTCGGCCGAGACGAAGGCGTTGACGACCAGCGGCGGATATTCGTCGAACGAGAGTTCCACCCGCCGCTCACGCGCATAGGTTCCGATCGGAGCTCCGTCGTAGCCACGCACGTTGGTCGGGAGATGGGTTTCATACGACATCAGCTTTTCGGAGGTCGGCAGGTTGGTGGCAAAGAACAGCCAGATCAAAACGAACAACACGTAAAGCGCGACCACCGCCCATGCCGCGCTCCGCACCCAGCGGCGTTTGAACAACGGATCGGCTGCCACGCGAACGCGGTCGTTGAAGCGAACCAGATCGGGCAGGGGGAAAGCGGGAGGCATGTTCGAATCGATCCTAGCGACTTAGGCAGCGCGGCGAAAGGGAGCGATCAGTGCAAGCGACGTGTGGCAAGGTCGGCCTCGATCGCCTGCGCCAGCACCAACACCAATGCGGCGCGCCCTTCGCGCGTGACCAGCGCGGCTTCATCGTCGATATTGCTGATATAGCCCGCCTCTACCAGCAAGGCGGGCGTTGCGGCGCGGCGCAGAACATGAAAAGCCGCGAATTGATGCGGCCGCGGACGAAGTGCGACCCGGCCCGCGGCGCGGCGCACGGTGCGCGTTGCCAGCGCTGCCGATTGCTCCATCTGGCCGCGCAAGGCGAGATCCGAGAGGATCGACTTAAGCGAGCCATCGGCCTCGCTGCTTAGCGCTTCCCCGGCGCGATTTTCGGCCCCCGCGAACCGAGCCGCCTCGGCGCTCGAGGCGACGTCGGACAGTGAATAAAGCGTCGCCCCGCGGGCCAGCGGATTGGGCGCGCTGTCCATGTGAAGCGACACGAACAGGCTTGCCCCGATGCGCCGGGCGATCGCGGCGCGCTGATCGAGCGTCAGATAGCGGTCGTCGGCGCGCGACAGAGCGACTCGGACCCGCCCGCGTCGTTCGAGCAAATCGGCGAGTTCGTTGGCCATATCGAGCGTGAGCTGCTTTTCGACCACGCCGCCCGAGACCGCCGCGGCCCCCGGATCGCGGCCCCCGTGCCCGGGATCGATCAGGACGATGGGCCGGCCCGGGACTCGTGCCTGGCGAATGCGGACGTCGCCCACCGCACTGGGCAAGGCGATGGTCAAGCCGCCCTGTCGCGCCTCGCCGACGACGACGTCGCCAGCAACCCGTGCGCTTCGGCCGCGCGACATCACCGCCCACCCGCACAGCGCCACGACCGCGGCCAGCACGGCCCCGCCCAAGGCCCATTTGCGGTGCGGCATCAACGGCTTCGCCCTCCCTTCCCAACGCGCCCCTTATCGAGCCGCCGGGGCGAGCTCGTCAATTCGCTCATTTTCAAGGAAATCTCGGGATCGTGACGGTTGCGGGTCGCGCGATGCAGTGCTAACCGGAACTGTCCGGCGAGCCATTTCGCGCGGGCGTGCCGCGATCATCGTCGATGCGCCGCGGCTTTCAAGGTTGACGCTCCATGATGCCATACGACGCCCGTCCCATGCTCCGTGAAGAGCGTGGCGGAGCGTCGCTCGCGAAAAGTATCGCGATGGTGCCTGGAGCAACAGCATTTTTCGAACATCCCGCCGGCTGGGTCGTCCCGCCGGCCATTTTAATTGCGCGCCGCCGGTCGATCTCGTCCGGCCTGCGCGCCCGGAGATACAATGATGTCAATGCGCATGCTGATCGACGCGCGCCATCCCGAGGAAACTCGGGTCGCCGTCGCCAAGGGAAACCGGATCGAGGAATTTGATTTCGAGTCCGAGGAGCATAAGCAGCTCAAGGGAAATATCTATCTTGCAAAAGTAACGCGGGTCGAACCGTCGCTCCAGGCGGCGTTCATCGACTATGGCGGAAATCGTCACGGTTTCCTCGCGTTCAGTGAAATCCACCCCGATTACTATCAAATTCCAAAGTCCGACCGTGACGCGCTGCTCGCCGAAGAAGCCGAGCATGCCGCCGAGGAAGAGCGACTCCGCGCTGCAGAGCATGGCGAAGACGACGATCTGGACGATGCCGATCGCGATGAGGACGACCTTGGTCAGGACGACGGCGACGACGACGCGATCGAGGGGGGCGAGGAAGTTGGCACTGGCTCGGCCCGCTCGCCGGTCGACGAAAGCGCCGCCGACGAACTGCGCCGCAAGCGTCAGAACTTACGCCGCCGCTACAAGATCCAGGACGTCATCCAACGTCGCCAAGTGCTGTTGGTCCAGGTGGTCAAGGAAGAGCGCGGCAACAAGGGTGCGGCGCTGACCACCTATTTGAGCCTCGCCGGACGCTATTGCGTGTTGATGCCCAACACCTCGCACGGCGGCGGGATTAGTCGCAAGATCTCCAACGGAGCCGACCGCAAGCGGTTGAAGTCCATCATGTCGGACTTGAACCTGCCCA
The DNA here is from genome assembly GCA_964235815.1 of uncultured Sphingomicrobium sp. Classification (GTDB taxonomy): domain Bacteria; phylum Pseudomonadota; class Alphaproteobacteria; order Sphingomonadales; family Sphingomonadaceae; genus Sphingomicrobium. The sequence goes on along the minus strand of CAXSCF010000062.1, from coordinate 6,217 downwards.
ACACGATGGGGCTGATCGTGCGCACCGCAGGATTGTCGCGCACCAAGATCGAGATCAAGCGCGACTTCGATTATCTCGCCCGGCTGTGGGACGAAATCCGCGAAAAGACGCTGTCGAGTTCGGCCCCGGCATTGATCTATCGCGACAGCGACCTGATCAAGCGCGCCATCCGCGACCTCTATCACCGGGAAATCGACGAAGTGATCGTCGAGGGAGACGACGGCTACAAGGCGGCACGTGGCTTCATGAAGCTGCTTATGCCGAGCCACGTCAAGCGAGTCATCGCCTATCGCGACCCGACTCCGGTATTCCAGCGCTATGGCGTCGAGGATCAGTTGAGCGCGATGTACCATCCCGTGGTCCAGCTCAAATCGGGCGGCTATCTGGTCATCAACCCGACCGAGGCGCTGGTGTCGATCGACATCAACTCGGGGCGCTCGACGCGCGAGCATAATATCGAACAGACCGCATTCGCCACCAATATCGAGGCCGCGCACGAGATTGCGCGCCAGTTGCGGCTACGCGACATGGCCGGGCTGGTCGTGATCGACTTCATCGACATGGAGCAGTCCTCGCACAACCGGAAGGTTGAGAAGGCGATGAAGGACGCGCTCAAGAACGACCGGGCGCGGATCCAGGTCGGGCGTATCTCGAGCTTCGGGCTGATGGAAATGAGCCGCCAGCGGTTGCGCACCGGGGTGCTGGAAGCCTCGACCAAGCCGTGCCTGCATTGCGAGGGAACCGGGCTGATGCGCACGGCATCGTCGTCGGGCTTGAGCGCATTGCGGATCATCGAGGACGAGGCCGCGCGCGGTCGCGGCGATCGCATCCTGTTGCGCGCCGGTCGTGAGGCCGCAATCTACGTGCTCAACAAAAAGCGCGGCGAGTTGGGCGAGATCGAGGAACGCTACGGAGTCACGGTCGAAGTGATGATCGACGAAGCGTTCGAGGGTGCTCGAATGAGCGTCGAAAGCTCGGGCTCGCGTCCGGTCCCCAAGGATCGCGCAATTGCGGCTCCGATCGTCGACGAAGACGATGATCTGGGCGACGGCGCCGATGATAATGACGAAGAGGTTGAGGAAGAGGATGAGGATCGCCCGGCGCGTCGCGAAGGCAATCGCGACGACGATCGCCAAGGATCGAGCGACTCGGTTCAAGGTGGCGACGATGAAGGCGCGCGCCGCAAGCGCCGCCGGCGTCGTGGCGGCCGTGGCCGCAATCGCCGCGATGGCGAGCGCGAAGAGGGTCGCGATGGCGAGCGCGAAGAGGGTCGCGATGGCGAGCGCGACGAGGGTCGCGAGGACGCCGAACCCTTCTTGAGCGATACCGACGAGCCTAAAGGTGAGGCCTCGTTCCCGACTGAGGTCGAGGAGCGTCGGCCCGAGCAAGCCGACGACGGTGAAGAGCGCCAGCGTCCACGACGTGGTCGCCGCGGGGGCCGCGGCCGCCGTGGCCGGAGCGACGCGCCGGTTGGTGACGTGCCGGCGGGCGAGGTGCAAGCTGACGACGCGCAGGCGGACGAGACGCCGACCGACAGCGCGATCGACGCCGATAGTTCGCCAATGGTCGAGACCGCGATCGCAGACGAGACCCCCGTGGTCCCGTTCGTGAGCGAGGAAGCCTTGGATGACGAAAAGCCCAAGGCACGTCGCCGCCCGCGAGCGCGCAAGCCAAGCGCTTCAACACCGCCAGATACCGAACATTCGGTGGCACCCGGGCCGGTTGCGTCGGAGCCCGTTGCGCCGCTCGCCGTCGATGCGATCGAAGCGGTCGATGACACGCCTGCTCCGCCAAGGCGCCGCTCGCGGGCCAAGAAAGCCGCTTCCGGGGAGGGCGCCAAACCCGCGGCCGAACTCGTGACTAAAGAGCCGCTGGCGGGTCAAGCAGCGCGCAGAATCACGAAGAGCACGCCCCCGCCCGCATCCGCGCCGGAGGACGAAGACGGTGCGCCCGTGGCGAGCGTGGACGAGGAATCGAGCGATCCCGCGCGGCGCGGCTGGTGGCAGCGGACCTTTGGCTGACGGATGGGGCGGCTGAGCCTGCGCCACGATGCGACGATCGGGCGGTCCGGGACTTCGGTACCGGGCCGCCTTTCATCTGCGGTTCAGCCGCGCGATGGGACAGCAAGCGCCATGACCTCGCGTGCCCGCCGGCTGATCCGGTTCACGATGCTGGCGCTGGCGCTGGCGTTCGCCGCCGTGCAGCCCGCCGCGGCACAGTCCGTGCTCCGCGACAGCGAAACCGAACTCCTGTTTCGCGACCTGTCGAAGCCATTGATCGAGGCGGCCAAGCTTGATCCTGCCAGCGTCAAGATCGTGCTGATCCAGGATCCCGAAATCAACGCTTTCGTGGCCCAGGGCCAAGTGGTCTATGTTCACACCGGGCTGATCGCCGCGGCGGACAATGCCAACCAGTTGCAGGCAGTGATCGCCCACGAACTTGGCCATGTCGCGGGGGGGCATTCGATCCGCATCTACGAAGGCGCAGGCGCGGCGACCAAGATTTCGATCCTGTCGCTGGTGCTTGCCGCCGCCGCCGCCGCCGCAGGCGCTGGCGACGCTGCGATGGGTGTGCTGCTCGCCGGACAACAGGCGGCGATGGGCAATTTCATGACCTTCACCCGCGCCCAGGAATCAAGCGCCGACCTGGCCGGTGCTTCCTATATGTCCAAGTCGGGAATCAGCGGCCAGGGAAGCCTGCAATTCTTCAAAAAGCTTGAAAATCAGGAGTTTCGCCTCGCGATCCCGCAGGAGGACAGCTATGGCCGCACCCACCCGCTGTCGAGCGAACGGATTGCCAGCCTCGAGCAGATTTACAAGGCCGACCCGGCGTGGACCCGTCGGACCGACGCCGCGCTCGAAGCACGCTTCCAACGCGTCAAGGCGAAGCTGCTCGGCTATATCGATCCGCGCCGCGCGACGGTCGTCTATCCCGAAAGCGATAGGAGCATTCCCGCGCATTATGCCCGCGCCTACGCTTATCACCGGGGCGCTTATCCCGAAAAGGCCGCGGCCGAGACCGATGCCCTGCTTAGCGCCAGTCCCGACGACCCCTTTTTCCTCGAATTGAAGGGCCAGGTCCTGCTCGAGGGTGGGCATCCTGTCGAAGCCATTGCGCCGTTGCGGCGCGCAGTCAGCCGCGCGCCCAACCAGCCGATGATTGCCGTCATGCTCGGCCATGCCTTGGTCGCGACCGAAGATCCGACCAAGTTCGCCGAAGCCAAGCAGGTGCTCAAGTCGGCGGTCAATCGCGACAATGACAATCCCTTCGCGTGGTACGAGTTGGGCATTGTCTATGATCGCGAGGGCGATTCGGCCCGTGCCAGCCTGGCCACGGCCGAGCGGCAAAACCTGGAGGGCCAACCCAAGCTCGCCTTGGCCGCGGCGCGATCGGCGTTGATGGGGCTCAAGACCGGAACCCCCGACTATCTTCGCGCGCAGGACATCGCCATGGTGTCCGAGACGCAGGTCAAGAAGGACAAAAAGCATAAACGCGATGACGGGAAGTGAACGTTCGCGCTGGGGCGCGGCGATTGGTGGCGGAATGGTCGGCGCTGCGGTTACCGCCGCGGTGCTGGTCGTAGCCGGACCACGGCTGATCGGCGAAAAGTTTGTCCGCCAGGCAATCGTCGGACATCCCGATATCCTGGTCGAAGCGTCGAACGCGCTACGCGATCAGCAATATGCGCCAACGCTCGCGGCGCAGCGCGTGGGGATCGAGACAGCATTCCATTCAAGCTGGAAGGGCGCCGCGAAGCCCGATGTTACCCTGGCCTATTTCTATGACTATGCCTGCGCTTATTGTCGCAAGAGCAATCCGGTGATCGACCGGTTGCTGGCCGAGGACAAGGGATTGCGAGTGGTCTATCGCGAACTGCCCATTCTTGGTCCTGAAAGTCTGGCCGCGTCGCGCGTCGCCTTGGCGGCGTCCAAGGCCGGGCGCTTCGCTGCCTATCACGATAGCCTGACCGCGGCGGGCAATCCGACCGCGGCGGCCGTGATGGCGGCGGCGAGCGCGGCGGGCGTCCCGGCGCAACCCCAGGACGCGCCTGACCAGGAAGCCGAGCTCAAGCATAATTTCCAGATCGCCGGGCAGTTGGGGGCCACCGGAACACCCTTGTTCATCGTCGGCAATCGGGTGATCAACTCGGCGGTTGGCTACGACGCGCTCAAGGACGCGATCCGCGTCGCACGCGGCAGGAGCTAGGCCTCGACGGCTGGCGCGGCAGGAACGCGCCCCTTGAACCCCTGGGCGATGACATACCATTCGGACGAGCCCTTGCGGCTGGCGGGCGGCTTGGCGTGCTTGACGGTGGTGAAGTGGCGCTTGAGTTCGGCCACCAGACCGTGGTCGGCACCGCCGGCCAGCACCTTGGCGACGAACGACCCTCCGGGCTGAAGCACCTCGGTTGCAAACGACAGCCCGGCCTCGACCAGTCCCATGGTGCGCAAATGATCGGTTTGCGGATGGCCGACGGTATTGGCCGCCATGTCCGACAGGACGAGATCGGGATCGGCGCCGCCAAGCGCCAGGCGCAACGCCTGCGGCGCGGCATCGTCCATGAAATCCATCTGAAGAATTTCGACTCCGTCGATCGGTTCGGTTTCGAGCAGATCGATCCCCGCGATCCTGGCGCCCGGAGCGCGGCGCCGAACGACTTGGCTCCACCCGCCCGGTGCGATCCCCAGATCGACCACCGCCTTGGCGCCCTTGAGGAGGCTGAAACGCTCGTCGAGTTCGAGCAATTTATACGCCGCGCGGCTGCGATAACCCTCGGCCTTGGCCTTGCGCACATAAGGATCGTTGAGCTGGCGCGCGAGCCAGCGGTTGGAACTCGCGGTGCGTCCGCGGGCGGTCTTGACGCGGGTGTGCCCGCCCGACCCGCCCCTACTCACAGCACATAGCCATCGCGCGCCATGAGCGAGCGCAAGATGCCTTCGCGGATTCCGCGATCGGCGATCCCGAGCCGCTCGGCCGGCCAGATGTCGAGGATCGCTTCGAGGATGGCACAGCCCGCAACGACCATGTCGGCGCGATCGGCGCCGATGCATGGCAATCCCGATCGGCCCGCCAAGTCCATTTCGGCGATCATGGTCGAGATGCGGCGCATGTCCTCGACCGGGACCTGGAGGCCATCGACGGCGCGACGATCATAGCTTGGCAAGGCAAGGTGGACACTGGCGAGCGTCGTCACGGTTCCGCTGGTGCCGAGCAAGCGGATGTCCTGCGCGTCCTTTGGGAGCATGTCGACGAAGCGATGGAAGCTGCGCCGCGCGCGTTCGCGCATGCGCTTGTAAGCGGCGAGCCGATCGGGACCCTCGAGCGCTTCGCGGCCCTCGGTCTCTGTCAGCGACACCACGCCCCACGGCGCTGACCACCAGGCAATGATGCGCGGCGCATCGACCCCGTGATCGACCAAGACCAGCTCGGTCGAGCCCCCGCCGATATCGAAGATCAGCGCCGGACCCCCGTCAGGTTCGAGCAATTTGTGACAGCCAAGCACGGCCAGGCGGGCTTCTTCCTTGGGCGGGATGATTTCAAGCACCACACCGGTTTCACGCCGCACTCGATCGGCAAATTCGGCGCCATTGCGTGCTCGGCGGCAAGCCTCGGTCGCGACCGATCGCGCCAACGTCACGTTGCGGCGGCGCAATTTGTCCGAACAGATGGCGAGCGCGGCGACCGCGCGATCCATCGACGCGTCGCTCAGGCGCCCCGTCGCGCCAAGCCCCTCGCCAAGCCGCACGATCCGCGAAAAAGCATCGACCACAATAAATCCGCCTTCGACCGGGCGGGCGATCAACAATCGGCAATTGTTTGTACCAAGGTCAAGCGCGCCATAGGTCTGGCGCCCGCCGCCGCGACGCTCGGGTCCACGCTCATCGTCACCGTGTTCGATTGCCGGTCGGGGGCCTGCCTTGGCCACCGGCGGCGAAGTGGCGGCCTGGTGCGCCATCTCGCTTCACGCCCATTCTATCCTGCATCACGCGAAAGGTGTCCGCGCGACTGACTTGGACGCAGTGTAAGCCCAAGCGGGGGCCGAGCGCAACCAACTCGGCCTACGTCGCATGGGTTGCGAGGGTCGCGTGAGTGGGAGCCGCGTTGACACGGCGGCGGCCATTTCCTATCTGCCCGCCCGGCGCTGCCCGATCGTCTAATGGTAAGACTCCGGACTCTGACTCCGTTAATCGAGGTTCGAATCCTCGTCGGGCATCCA
>CAXSCF010000061.1:0-13255 GCA_964235815.1 uncultured Sphingomicrobium sp. | reverse complement strand
CCGCGTTGCGCACGTGCGCCGCCGCCGACCGCACCGGCCACGCCATGCTCCACACACTCTACCAGCAGAGCCTGAAGTATGACGCCGACTTCTTCATCGAATATTTTGCGCTCGACTTGATCATGGAAGACGGCGTGTGCCGGGGCGTGATCGCGCTCAACATGGATGACGGTTCGATCCACCGGTATCGCGCGCAGGCCGTGGTGCTCGCCACCGGCGGCTACGGGCGAGCCTATTATTCGGCGACCAGCGCGCACACCTGCACCGGCGACGGCAATGCGATGGTGCTGCGCGCCGGGCTGCCGCTGCAGGACATGGAATTCGTCCAGTTCCACCCGACCGGGATTTACGGCGCGGGGGTGCTGATCACCGAGGGCGCGCGCGGCGAAGGGGGGTATCTGACCAACTCCGAAGGCGAGCGCTTCATGGAGCGCTATGCGCCGAGCGCCAAGGACCTCGCCAGCCGCGACGTGGTGTCACGATCGATGGCGATGGAGATCCGCGAAGGCCGCGGGGTCGGCGAGCACAAGGACCACATCTTCCTCCACCTCGACCATATCGACCCCAAGATCCTGGCCGAGCGCCTTCCGGGGATTTCGGAGACGGCGAAGATCTTCGCCAACGTCGATCTCACCCGCCAGCCGATCCCGGTGACCCCGACCGTGCACTACAATATGGGCGGGATCCCGACCAATTATCATGGCGAAGTCGTGACGCTGAAGGACGGCGACCCCGACAGCGTGGTCCCGGGCCTCTTCGCGATCGGCGAAGCGGCGTGCGTCAGCGTCCACGGCGCCAACCGCCTCGGTTCGAACAGCCTGATCGACCTCGTCGTGTTTGGCCGCGCCGCGGGGCTTCGCCTCGCCGAAGTGATCACGCCGGGCGCGGCGCAAAAGGCGCTTGGCCCCGACAGCGGCAAGATCGCGCTCGAGCGGCTCGACAAGTTCCGCCACGCCGAGGGCGCCACCCCGACTGCGGTCATCCGCGAGCAGATGCAGCGCGTGATGCAGGCCGATTGCGCGGTGTTCCGCACCGAGCGCACCCTCGACGAGGGCGTCGCAAAGATCGACCAGGTCTACCGGCTGATGGCCGACGTCCGCGTTACCGACCGCAGCCTGATCTGGAATTCCGACCTGATCGAGACGCTCGAGCTCGACAATATGCTGGGCCAGGCGGTGGTCACGATGCACTGCGCCGCGAACCGCAAGGAAAGCCGCGGCGCGCACATGCACGAAGACTTCCCCGAGCGGAACGACGGCGAGTGGATGAAACACACCATCGCGACGTTCGACGGCTGGGGCGGCACCGATGGCAGCGTCAAGATCGACTACCGCCCGGTCCACGACTACACGCTGACCGACGAGATCGACTACATCAAGCCCAAGGCGCGGGTGTATTGAGGGCGAGTCTAGTCCTCAAGCGAGCAAGACTGGCCACACCATTTAACTGATCAAGGCACGCGGCTTGCGGCGTCGTCATACGCCTCGTTCCTGTCGCGTCTGCCGACGGCCAGGACGATCACGATCGCGCGATCGTCATCGACGCGATAGATCAAGCGGTAACCGGCCTTGCGCAATTTGATCTTGTAGCAGTCCGGCAGCTCCCTGAGCCGTGCTGACACCAAGCGCGGGTGAGCCAGTCTTTCCCGGAGCTTTCTCTCGAACTGCGACTTCGTGCTCGAATCGAGTTTGCGCCATTGCTTGATCGCCGCCGCGTGAAATTCGAGCTTAAAGATTGGCAAGGTCGTCGATATCGACGCGGATCGACGGTTGATCCCACCGCTCCCGCGCAATCCGGACCAGCTCCACGTCGTCGAGCTGCTCCATGATCGCCTCCCACGCCTTCGCCGGAACGAGGTAAGCGGCGGGCTTGTTGCGGTTGAGGATGGCGAGCGGGAAGCCGTCGGCGGCGGCGATCGCGGCCATCGGGTTCTTCTTCAAGTCGCTGATGCTGATGCCGGCATCAGCCAAAATGGGTTCGATTTTCATGACCGCTTAATAGGTCATTTAGAGGCAAGTCACAAGTCCGGCGTCTGTCTCTTCCGCCATCCCGACATTCGCGCTAAGGCCGCCCGCTTATGACCGATCCCAAGCCCCCCAAGCGCATTTTCGCCGACGCGAAGGTCGATGCCGCCGCCGCCAAGCATGTTCCTTCTTCTCCACAGACCGAGAGCGCCGCGTACAAGCTCGCCTTCCAGGACAAGGAGTTTTTGCTGCGCGAGGATCTGCGCGCGGTGCGCTTCCAGCTCGAACTGCTCAAGCCCGAATTGCTGATGAACGAGGCCAACATCGCCTCGACCTTTGTCTTCTATGGATCGGCGCGGGTGCCCGAGCCCGCAAAGGCGCGCGCCCTGCTCGGCCTGGCCAAGACCGACTGGGACCGGACAGTCGCCGAAAAGCTCGTCGCCAAGTCGCATTATTACGACGTTGCCCGCGAGCTCGCGCGCAAGGCAAGCCGGTTCCCGATCGACGAGGACGGCAAGCGCCACTTCGTCGTCACTTCGGGCGGCGGGCCGTCGTTCATGGAGGCCGCCAACCGCGGCGCCGCCGACGAGGGGATGGAATCGATCGGGCTCAACATCGTGCTCCCGCACGAGCAACTGCCGAATATTTTCGTCACCCCCGACCTCAGTTTCCAATTTCATTACTTCGCGCTGCGCAAGATGCACTTCCTGCTTCGGGCGCGGGCTTTGGCAGTGTTCCCCGGCGGGTTCGGGACGTTCGACGAAATGTTCGAGCTGTTGACCCTGATCCAGACCGGCAAGGTGCGGCCGCTGCCGATCCTATTGTTCGGGCGCGAGTTTTGGGAACGGGTGGTCGATTTCCGCGGACTCGCCGAAGAAGGGGTGATCAGCCTCGCCGACCTCGACCTGATCACCTGGTGCGAAACCGCCGACGAGGCATGGGACGCGGTGTGCGCCCATTACGAATGCACCGAGGAACAGCGCGCCGGGGCGCGATAAAGCGCCGCGATTGCCGGCATGGCGGGCGCTCTTTTGGCGATGGGGACGGCGCGCGCTCGGCGCCCTTCGACAAGCGCAGGGCGGGCGCTCTTTTGGCGACGGGGTCGGCTAGTTCGTTGCGGCGAGGTCGGCGCTTACCGCCGCGCCGCCGCTCCTTATTGGGCGACCTTGGCCGCGTCGCCGCCGCTCGACTTGTGGCCACCCTTTTCGGCGTCGACCTCATTCTTGACGGGGATGTTGGGCGCCTTTTGCGCGCCGCCACCAATCTCGGTCTCGGCGGCGGCTTTCTCGGCCGCCTTGGGATCGGTGGTGGGCGTCGCCCCCGGGGCCGCGCCGGCCGCTGGGGCAACGGCGGCGGGGGCCGCCGGGAGCGGCTTGGGCGCGTCGCTGTGGCTGTTGAGGAAAGCGATGACGTTGGCGCGGTCTTCGGGGTTCGACAGGCCGGCGAAGGTCATCTTGGTGCCGGGGGCGAACTTCTTGGGGTTGGCGAGCCATTCGCTGAGATTGGCAAAGTCCCAATTGCCGCCCTTGCCGCCGAGCGCGTCGGTGAAAGCGAAGCCCTTGCCCTTGCCGATCGGTTCGCCCAGCACGTCCCACAGATTGGGGCCGAGCGCATTGGCGCCGCCCTTGTCGGCATTGTGGCAGGCGGCGCATTTCTTGAACACCTGCTCGCCCTTGGTTGCGTCGGCGACCGAGAAGTCGATCGGCTTTTCGGCCGCGGCGGCGCCTTCACCTTCGAGCACGACGCCTTCGATCGGATAGCCCATCTTCTCGGGCCGCTCGCTGTGGAACACTTCACCGGTGACGATCGACCCGCCGAGCGCGACGATGCCCGCGAACAGGACCCAGCCGGCGATGGTATTTGAGCGGTCTTGCATGAAACCCCGTTGCGGCCTGGCCAAAGATGGTTGTGACTTGGCCCAGCCCTTTAGGGCGCGCCACGGCGCACTTCAAGCCGGGCACTTCACGCCGCACGGGATCCGATCGCGCGGTGCGCCCAAAGGTCGATCAGCGTGCGCGCGATGGCAAAGCGCGGCGGGGCGACGAACGCCGTGCGCTCGCCCCCGTCGAGCACGGCCTCGACCTCGGCGCGCGAAAACCAGCGCGCGTCGTCGAGCTCGTCACGGTCGATCGTAAGCACGTCCGATTCGGCGCGGCCGATGGCGCCGATCATCAGCGTCGAGGGGAAAGGCCACGGCTGGCTCGCGACATAGGCCACGTCGCGCACCGCGATCCCCGCCTCCTCGAACAGTTCGCGCGCCACCGCGGCCTCGATCGTCTCGCCCGGCTCGACGAATCCGGCAAGCGCGGAATAGCGGCCCGGCGGATAAAGCGGCTGGCGCCCGAGGAGGAGGCGGTCGTCATGCTCGGCGAGCATGATCACGACGGGGTCGGCGCGCGGATAATGTTCGGCGGCACAGTGGCGGCAGGCCCGCGACCAGCCGCCACGGGTCGGCGCGCTCGGTTGCCCGCAGACCGAACAGAATGCGTGGCGGCGGTGCCAGTTGGCGAGGCTCAGCGCGGCAGCGAAGATCGGGGCGTCGCTCGCGTCGAGCAGGCTCAGCAAGCCGAAATGGGCGCGGCTGTCGATCGGCACTTCACCCGGCGGAAGCGCCGAAAAATGCGGGACATCGCCGTCGAGCCCAAGGAACAGCGGTGGATCATCCTCGATCGCGCTCCACCGCAGGCGGCCATCGTCGCCGAGCAATGGCGCGCCCTTGTCCCACATCAACTGGCGCGCGTCGGGCCGCGCGGCGAGCGCCGCGATCCGATCGGGGTGCGCGCGCAGGGCGTCGGCGCGATCGAGCCCCGGGCCCGAGAAAAACGGCGCGCCGGAAAGGAGGTCAGGCAGCATCTTTCTCCTCGTCCGGTGAGCGGTCGAGCAGCGCCAAGCCGGCAGCGGCCGCCCGCGCGTAAAGCGTCGGAAGTCCGGCGGCGTCGAGCTGGTCGAGCGCTTGCCACCAGCCTTCGCCGCTCGGCGTCGAGCGCTTGGCGACGAGATGGAGGTCGAGCGTGAAATGGGTGAAGCCATGCCGCACCGTGGCGAGAACGGGCATGCTCGGCGCAGTCTCGCCCCATTCCTGGCCGGGCAAGGCCGGCATCCCGCCGAGCAGCCCGCGCGCCGGGCGCCGCACCAGCCAGACCGCACCGTCGCGTTCGATCCACCAGGCGACGCCGTGGCGGTGGGGCCGGTCGCGCTTGCGCTTTGGCGCGGGGAAGCGCTCGGGGTCGCCGCTGGCATAAGCGCGGCAGCGGTCGGCCAGCGGGCAAAGCAGGCAGGCGGGGTTGCGCGGGCGGCAGAGGGTCGCGCCAAGGTCCATCATCGCCTGGGCATGGTCGCCCGGCCGCTCGGCGGGGGTCAGGGCCTCGGCCAAGGCGCGGATCTCGGCGCGCGCATCGGCGACGGGGCGATCGATGGCGTGGAGGCGGGCGACGACTCGCTCGACGTTGGTGTCGACCACCACCGCCGCCTCGCCAAAGGCGATCGCGGCGATGGCCGCGGCGGTGTAGGCGCCAAGCCCGGGCAATTGACGCAATCCGGCCTCGCTGGTCGGAAATCCGCCGAGCGCGGTGACCTCGGCGGCACAGGCGATGAGGTTGCGCGCGCGAGCATAATAGCCGAGCCCCGCCCATTCGCTCAGCACCGCATCGGGCGGCGCGGCGGCGAGCGCGGCGATCGTCGGCCAGCGCTCGATGAAACGGCGGAAGCGCGGGATGACGGTGGCGACGGTGGTCTGCTGGAGCATCACTTCGGACAGCCACACGCGGTACGGGTCGGGCGCCTCGCCCGGCGCCGCCCGCCACGGAAGCGCGCGCCGATGCTGGTCATAATGGTCGAGGAGCCGCTTCGCGGCGCGCGTTGGTGGGGAAAGCCGCTTCGCGGCACGCGTTGGTGGGGAAAGCCGCTTCGCGGCGCGAGTTGCTGGGGAAAGCCGCTTCGCGGCACTGGCGGGCATGACCTTGCTATGGCATGGTCGGCGGCGATGGCGAAGTCCCCGAGTAGCGATTCCAAAACTGATGCCCCGCGCCGGGGTGGCGCGCGTGCTGCTGGCGACCTCGTCGGCGATATCGCCGGGGTGACTTTCAAGCGCTTCGGCTTCGTCCAGGGCGCGGTGGTCAGCCGCTGGGCGGAAATCGTCGGCGAGCGCTACGCGAGGGTGTCGACCCCCGAATCGGTGCGCTTTCCCCACGGCAAGAAATCGGGCGGAACGCTGACCCTGACGGTGGTCGGCGCGCATGCGCCGTTGATGCAGCATCTGACCCCGTTGATCATCGAGCGGGTCAACCGCTTCTTCGGCTATGCCGCGGTCGACACGATCGCCTTTCGCCAGGGCCGCATCGACAGCGTCAAGCGTCCCGTCCGCCCGCAACCGCGCCCCTTGTCGCGCGAGCTTGGCGAGGGGTTGCGCGAAATCGCCGATCCCGGACTTCGCGCCTGCCTCGAATCGCTCGCCGTCAGGCTCGTCACCTCGGACGGCGCCCCGTCGATCCCGACCGATCCCACCCCGCCCCTTCCACCGCTTCGGAGAATCTCGTGACCCTTTCCATCCGCTTCGTGCTTGCCGCCACCGCGGTCGCCGCTCTGGCTGCCTGCAACGCCGACAAGGGCACCGCCAACGCCACCGGCGCCGCTCCGACGGCGGCCACGCCCGCAGTCGCCGCGCCCGCCAACGGCGACTGGTCGACGATCGTCTCCGCGACCCCCGAAGGCGGTTTCGTGATGGGCAACCCCGCGGCCAAGGTGAAATTGATCGAATTTGGCTCGCTGACCTGCCCGCACTGCGCCGAATTCGAAGAGACCGGCGGCAAACCCTTGGTCGACAATTATGTCAAGAAGGGGCTGGTCGCCTACGAATTTCGCAACTTCGTTCGCGATCCGTATGACATCACGGCCTCGCTCGTCGCGCGCTGCGGCGGACCAGCCAGCTTCTTTGGCATGACGCGCGCTTTCTATGCCGGGCAAAAGGACTGGATCGGCAAGATCCAGGCGGCCGATCCCAAGCAGATGCAGGCGCTCGAGGGCTTGGCGCCGCAAGCGCAGTTCAAGGCGCTGGCCGATATTGCCGGTTTCCCCGCCTTCGCGGCGATGCGCGGCGTGCCAAAGGCCAAGACCGAAGCGTGCCTCGCCGATCCCGCCGCGGCGACCCAATTGGTCCAGATGAACAGCGATGCGGTGTCCAACTTCAACGTCCAGGGCACCCCGACCTTCATCATCAACGGCAAGGAAGCCAAGATCGAGGTCGGCACCCCGGCGTGGACCCAGCTTGAGACTCAGATCAAGGCCGCGCTCGGCGCCTAGCATGATCGGCGGCTGAGATCATGAGCGGGGGGCTCGACGGGTGCGCTTTCGGCGGCTGAGGCTCAGCGGCTTCAAGAGTTTCGTGGAGCCCGCCGATCTGCGCATCGAGCCCGGCCTGACCGGGGTTGTCGGCCCCAACGGCTGCGGCAAGTCCAATCTGCTCGAAGCGATCCGCTGGGTGATGGGCGAGGGCAGCCCCAAGTCGCTGCGCGGCGCGGGGATGGACGACGTCATCTTCGCCGGGACCGCGACCCGCCCGGCGCGCGACTTCGCCGAAGTGACGTTGCTGATCGAGCGCGATTCGGACGAGGAAGGCGCGGGCGAGGCCGAGGTGACGCGCCGGATCGAGCGCGGCGCGGGGTCGGCGTATCGGCTCGATGGCCGCGATGTCCGCGCCAAGGACGTCGCCTTGCTGTTCGCCGACGCCGCAACCGGGGCGCACAGCCCGGCATTGGTCAGCCAGGGCCGGATCGGCGCGGTGATCGCCGCCAAGCCGACCGAACGGCGCCTGATGCTCGAGGAGGCGGCGGGGATTTCGGGGCTTCATGCGCGGCGCAAGGATGCCGAGCAGAAATTGCGCGCGACCGAGGCCAATCTGATCCGCCTCGACGAAATCATGAGCGATCAGGAAGCCCGCGCCGCCGCACTGCGGCGCCAGGCGCGGGCGGCGGCGCGCTATCGTGAGCTCAGCGACCGACTGCGCCTCGCCGAAGCCCGGTTGATCTTCGCGCGCTGGGCCGAGGCCGACCGTGCCGCCAGCGCCGCCGCCGACCAGGCCCGCGCCGCCGACATCGATGTGGCGCGGCTCCAGCAGGCGATGCTCGCCGCGCAGCGCCTTCAGGAACAGGCCGCAACCGCACTCGCTGCACGACGCGATGCGGCGCTCGCCGCGCGCGATACCGGGCGCAGCTTGGCGCATCAGCTCGCCACCGCGCGTGCCCAGCGCGATACCGTGGTGCGGCGCCTCGCCGAACTCGATCGCCTCGCCGTGGCCCTGGCGAGCGATGTCGAACGCGAAACTGCGCTCGGCGACGATGCGGCCGGCGCAATGGCGGCGCTTGAGGGTGAGCGCGCCGCGATCGATCGTCGGCTGGCCGATGCCGAGGCACTGGCGGCGCGAATCGCGGCCGAGCTTGGCGCTGCCGAAGGAGTCTCGCGCGACGCCGAGGCGGCGCTGGCGGGAGTCTTGGCGCGCGAGGCCGCAATGCGCGCCGAACGCCGCGTCGCCGACGCCGCGATCGAGGCCGCGCAAGGCCAGGTCGCGCGGGCCGAGGCCGAACGCGCGCGCCTCGCCGACCAGCGCGACTCGCTCGGCGAGGGCGAGGCCGAGCGCGAAATCATCGCCAACAGCGCGGCGGCGACCAAGGCAGCGGCCGGCGCGCTCGGCGACGCCGAAGCGCAAATGGCCGACGCCGAACACGGCCGCGCTGTTTCCGCCGAAGCGCGCGACACCGGCGAAGCTCGCCTTGGCGCGGCGCGGGCGAGCCACGGCGCCGCGCAGTCAGAGCGCGATGCCTTGTCGCGCGCGCAGCACCATGGCGGCGGCGCGGCGCTCGCTGAAGCGCGCGCCGCGCCGGGGTTCGAGCGCGCGCTCGCCGCGGCGCTGGGCGACGACCTCGATGCCGCGATCGGTGGCGACGGGCCGCGCCGCTGGGAAGGGAGCGACGCGGCAGGAGATCCCTTGCTCGCGGCAGGACTCGATCCGCTGCTGAACTTCGTCAGTGCGCCGGCAGCGCTGCGGCGGCGCCTGGCGCAGGTCGGAGTGTGCGCGATCGATGAGGGTCAGCGGCTTGCCGTCGGGCAGCGGCTGGTCACGCGCGACGGGTGGATGCGGCGCTGGGACGGGTTCGTCAGCGTCGGCGCGGGCGCCGCGGCGGCCGAGCGGCTGGTGCGCGCCAATCGGCTGACCGAGCTCGACCGGGCGCTGCCCGACCTCGCCACGGCGGTCGACAGCGCGCTGGCCAACCGCGACCGCGCGGCGGCGGCAGTCGAGGCTCACCGCCTCTCCGCCGAGCGCGCACGCCAGGCCGTGGCCGATGCCGAGCGCGCCGCGCGCGACGCCATCCGCGCCGGGGATCGGGCGCAGGCGGCGCTCGACCGGCTCGACGGGCAACGCGCCGCGCTGACCGAACGCGCCGCCGATCTCGACCCGATCGCGCGCGCCGCGGCGGAGGCGTTGGCGGGCGCGACGGCGCTCGCGGCGGGGCTGCCCGATCCGCTGACGCTTGCGGCGGAAGTCACGAACCGGCGCTCGATCGCCGCGCGCGCCGGGGAAAAGGTCGCCGACGCGCGCGCCGCCTCGGCCACGCAGGCGCGCGAAACCGCCGCCGATCGCGAACGCCACGCCGTCGCGGGCCGCGATGCGCAGGACTGGCGCGCCCGCGCCGCGCGCGCCCACGACCGCCTCGCCGATGCCGCCGGGCGCGACGCCGCGCTGCGGACCGAACGGATCGATCTCGCCGACCAGCCCGCTGGCCTCGCGACCCGCATCGACGCGCTCGAACGCGACTCCGCCGCGAGCGAGGGCGCGGTCGCGATCAGCGCCGGGGCGGAGCGTGATGCCGAACAGGCCGTGGCCATCGCCGCCGGGGCGCTCGCCACCACCGGGGAAGCCTTTGCCGCCGCGCGCGAGGGCCGCGCCGGGGCCGCCGCGCGCGCCGAGGGCCAGGTCGCGCGCCGCCAGGAATATGCTCAGGCGAGCGGCGAGCGGTTCGAATGCCCCCCGCCTTTATTGCCCGATCGGATCGGGTTCGACCCCGCCACGCTCGACCATCCCGACGCGGAAAAAGCGCAGTTCGACCGCTGGACCGCCGAGCGCGAGCGGATCGGCCCGGTCAATCTGGTCGCCGAACAGGAATTGGCGACGCTCGACACGACGCGCGCGCAGGCGCTCGCCGAACGCGATGAACTGGGGCAGGCGATCGCGCGCCTGCGCGGGTCGATCGGCAGCCTCAACCGCGAGGGTCGGGTGCGCCTGCTCGCGGCGTTCGAGGCGGTCGACGGCCATTTTCGCAAATTGTTCACGACCTTGTTCGACGGCGGGCAGGCGCATCTCGAGCTGGTCGAAAGCGACGATCCGCTCGAGGCCGGGCTGGAGATCATGGCCCAGCCCCCGGGCAAAAGGCTGAGCGCGCTGACCCTGCTGTCGGGGGGCGAGCAGGCGCTCACCGCCGTGGCGCTGATCTTTGCTTTGTTCCTGACCAACCCGGCGCCGATCTGCGTCCTCGACGAGGTCGACGCGCCCTTGGACGACGCCAATGTCGAGCGCTTCTGTGACCTGCTCGACGTGATGAGCGCGGCGACCGACACGCGCTATCTGATCGTCACCCACAATGCGGTGACGATGAGCCGCATGCACCGGCTCTACGGCGTGACGATGATCGAGCGGGGGGTGAGCCGGCTGGTGTCGGTCGACCTTGGCGGGGCGACGCAATTGCTCGCCGCGGAGTGAACGTCGCCCGCTCGACTTAAAGCGACGCGCTGGCTAGTGGCAAGTGAAGCGCACCTTGAAGAATGGAATGCTCGATCATGGCCAATGCCACCCGCACCGAAACCGACAGCTTTGGCCCGATCGAGGTCGGCGGCGACAGCTATTGGGGGGCGCAGACCGAACGCTCGATCGGCAATTTCCCGTTCGGCGAGCGCGAGGCGATGCCGGTCGAGATCGTCCACGCCTTGGGCTTCGTCAAGCAGGCCGCGGCGCGGGTCAATGCGCGCATCGGCGGGCTCGACGCCGACCTCGCCGAGGCGATCCAGCAGGCGGCGGGCGAAGTCGCGCGCGGCGACCTCGACAATCAATTCCCGCTGGTCATCTGGCAGACCGGGTCGGGGACGCAGTCGAACATGAACGCCAATGAAGTGATCGCCGGGCGCGCCAACGAACAGATCAGCGGGACCAAGGGCGGCAAGGAACCGGTCCATCCCAACGACCATGTCAACAAGGGCCAGTCGTCCAACGACAGCTTCCCGACCGCGATGCATATCGCGGCGGGGATCGCGGTGGCCAAGAAACTGTGTCCGGCGCTGAAGCTGATCCATGCGCGGCTCGACGAGCAGGCGACGCGCTTCGACCGAATCGTCAAGATCGGCCGGACGCATCTGCAGGACGCGACCCCGCTGACGCTCGGCCAGGAATTTTCGGGTTATGCGGCGATGATCGCCGACAATATCGCGCGGGTGGAAGCGGTCCAGCCGCGGCTCTATCGCCTGGCGCAGGGCGGGACCGCGGTCGGCACCGGATTGAACGCGCCCAGGGGCTTTGCCGATGCATTCGCCAAGGAAGTCGCCAACCTCACCCAATTGCCGTTCACCTCGGCGCCCAACAAGTTCGCCGAACTCGCCGCGCACGACACGCTGGTCGAATTGTCGGGAGTGCTCAACACCATCGCGGTGTCGCTGACCAAGATCGCCAACGACATCCGCTTGCTCGGCAGCGGGCCGCGTTGCGGGCTGGGCGAACTCAAGCTCCCCGAAAACGAGCCGGGCAGCTCGATCATGCCGGGCAAGGTCAACCCGACGCAGTGCGAGATGCTGACGATGGTCGCGGCACAGGTCATGGGCAATCATCTCGCGGTCACGATCGGCGGATTGCAGGGGCACCTCGAGCTCAATGTGTTCAAGCCGCTGATCGGCGCCAACATCATCCGCTCGATCAACCTGCTCAGCGTCGGGATGGAAAGCTTCACCGAGCGCACGCTCGACGGGCTGGAGCCAGACGAGGCGCGGATCGCCGAACTGATGAACAAGTCGCTGATGCTGGTCACCGCGCTCGCGCCCGAAATCGGCTATGACGATGCCGCGACGATCGCCAAGCATGCCCACAAGAAGGGATTGACGTTGAAGCAAGCGGGGCTCGATCTCGGGCTGGTCGACGAGGCGACCTTCGACCGCCTGGTCAAGCCCGAAACGATGCTCGGCCGCTAGGCTTGCGGAAAGAGCGGTGCCTGCGGGCCGGCTCCGCCTGGAAAATTTAAACCGACGCCTTCGCCCGACGCGAAAAGATGCCGATCAAGGCGACGATCCCGATTCCGACCCAGATCACGTTGAGGATCGCCGAGGGCCACGCCGCGTGCCACGCCGAATTGGCGATGAAGCCAAGCGCGCCGATGACATTGAGCCATTGATAGGTGGGGCTCTTGGCGTCGAGCTTGCCTGCCGAGAGCAGGAAATAGCCCGCCAGGATGAAGGTCGCGCCGATCCAGCCGGCAATTTCCATGATGAGGTCGAGGGTCATGCCGCGAGGTTCCGGAGCACATATTGCAGGATCCCGCCCGAGCGATAATATTCGAGCTCGTTGAAGGTATCGATGCGGCATCGCGCGACGAGGTCGAGGGTGGAGCCGTCCGTGCGCGTGATGTGGACCGTCACGTTCTGGCGCGGCTCGATCTCGGCGACCCCGCCAATGGCGAAGGTCTCGCTTCCGTCGAGGCCGTGGCTGGCGGCGCTTTCGCCGTCGTGGAACTGGAGCGGGAGGACGCCCATTCCGACGAGGTTCGAGCGGTGGATGCGCTCGAAGCTTTCGGCGATGACCGCGCGCACGCCGAGCAGGATGGTGCCCTTGGCGGCCCAGTCGCGCGACGATCCGGTGCCATATTCCTTGCCTGCGAGCACGACGAGCGGGATGCCCTGCTCGGCCCAGGCCATCGCCGCGTCGTAGATCGCCAGCGTGCTGCCATCGGGGCCGCGCGTCATCCCGCCCTCGACGCCGGCGAGCATCTTGTTGCGGATGCGGATGTTGGCGAAGGTGCCGCGCATCATCACCTGGTGGTTGCCGCGCCGCGCGCCATAGCTGTTGAATTCCGCGCGAGGCACCTGATGCTCGCTGAGGTAGCTTCCCGCCGGGCTGTCGAGCTTGATCGCCCCGGCCGGCGAAATGTGGTCGGTGGTAATCGAATCGCCGAACAGCGCCAGCGCCCGGGCGCCGCCGATATCGGTCAGCGGCTTGGGGGTCATCGTCATCCCCTCGAAGTAAGGCGGGTTCTGGATGTAGGTCG
>CAXSCF010000060.1:8369-13617 GCA_964235815.1 uncultured Sphingomicrobium sp. | reverse complement strand
CCAACCTCGATAAATCGCTCGAGGCGATCCACAATCAGGCTGAATTGCTCGAACTGAAGGCCAACCCTGATCGTCCCGCCGAAGCGACGGTGATCGAGGCGCGCCTCGACAAGGGCCGCGGCCCGCTCGCCACCGTGCTGGTCCAGCGCGGGACGCTCAAGGTTGGCGACGTATTCGTCGCCGGGGCGACCGCGGGCAAGGTCCGTGCGCTGACCGACAGCAATGGCAAGCCGGTCAAGCAGGCCGGCCCGTCGTTCCCGGTCGAAGTGCTCGGACTGTCGTCGGTCCCGTCGGCCGGCGATCCGCTGACCGTGGTCGAGAATGAAGCCCGCGCGCGCGAAGTCGCGGTCTATCGCCAGGGCCTGCTCGACACCAAACGCACCACCTCGACCCCGGTCAGCCTCGAGAACATGTTCGCCGACCGCTCGTCGAAGGTGATCGAATTCCCGCTCGTCGTCCGCGCCGATGTCCAGGGCTCGACCGAAGCCATCGTCAACGCCGTCAACCGCATCTCGACCGAAGAGATCAAGGTCCGCGTGCTCTCGGCCGGGGTCGGCGCGATCACCGAAGGCGACGTCACGCTGGCGAGCGCGACCGGCGCACCGATCATCGGCTTCAACGTCCGGCCCAACGCCAAGGCGCGCGAAGTGGCTACCCGCCACAAGGTCGAACTGCGCTACTACGACGTCATTTATCACCTCACCGACTGGGTGCGCGAAGCGATGGCGGGCGAGCTTGGGCCCGAGATCATCGAGACCGTCGTCGGCCGCGCCGAGGTCAAGGACGTTTTCCCCGCCGGCAAGCGCGACAAGGCCGCCGGCCTGCTCGTGCTCGAGGGTATCATGCGCAAGGGGTTGCATGCCCGCCTCACGCGCGACGATGTCATCGTCAGCAAGACCACGATTTCCTCGCTCCGCCGCTTCAAGGACGACGTCAACGAGGTTCGCGCCGGGATGGAGTGCGGCGTCCTGCTTGCCGACACCAACGACATCAAGCCGGGCGACAACCTTGAAGTCTTCGAAGTCGAGGAGCGCGCGCGCACGCTGTAAAGTGCTGCTGTTTATTTAGAGAATGCATCGGGCCCGGATCATCGCTTATGCTCCTCCAGTCGCAACTCGCGACAGAAGGAGGTGATGAATTTGGAAATTCAGAATGTGGTGATTCTGGTAATCGGCGTTGCGACTATTTTGGTCGCACTCGTCGGCCTGACGATCAAGCTCATAGAGTTGGGTCGTAAGTAACCGGTGAGGGAGCTTGGTGTTACAGCACCAAGCTCCCAATACACAAAGAGCCCGGACGTTACAGCGCCCGGGCTCTGGAGGCGAAGCTTGGAACTTCATCTGTGGTGATGATCAATCATATAGCAGAAAAAGCCGGATTTGCAAGATGCGCAAGGTTGAAACCCCCGAAGGACGCTCGGTCCGCCTGCTTCGCGTTGGCGAGCAGGTGCGCCATGCCCTGTCCGACATATTGATGCGCGGCGACGTCCATGACGAGACGCTCGCCGCCCACCTGGTCAGCGTCACCGAAGTGCGGATGTCGCCCGACCTGCGGCTTGCGACGGTGTTCGTTAAACCCTTGCTCGGCGCCAATGAGGAGGCCGTGCTGAAAGCGCTGCGCACCAACACCGCGTTCTTCCAGAAACAGGTCGCCCAGCGCGTCGTCACCAAATACGCCGCCAAGATCCGCTTCCGCGCGGACGACAGCTTCGACGAGGGCGGCAAGATCGACGCCTTATTGCGCGGACCCCATGTCGCTCAGGACATTGGCAAGGACGAAGGCAGCGAATGAGCGAACTCGCCGCGGCGCTGACCGGTGACGGGGTGCGCGGCGAGCCGATGGCCGAGGCGCATCGCTCCGCGTTGCGCTCCGCCTGCGCCGAGGATCGCGAGATCTGGGCGATTTACGCCAACGACTTCGGCCCCGCCGGGTTCGATGCCAGCTTCGACAAGATCATGGCGCTGCCGTGGGTTCGCTTCGCGCTGTTCGACGCCGACGACGCGCTGGTCGGGATGAGCTGCTTCCTCAACCTCGAACCCGGGCGCGGCGTGCTCGAAATTGGCAACACCTATTATCGCCCGCGCTTCCGCGGCACCGGCTTCAACCGCCGCGTCAAGGACATGATGCTGGCGCGCGCCTTCGCCAGCGGGATCCGCCGCGTCGAATTTCGCGTCGACGCCCGCAACGCCCGCAGCCAGGCGGCGATGGCCAAGCTCGGCACGGTCCGCGAGGGCGTGCTGCGCGCCGACCGCATCACCTGGACCGGCCACGTCCGCGACACCGTGCTGTTCTCGATCCTCGCCGACGAGTGGCCGCGCACCGATTAGGCGTTGGCGCGGACCGAGCGCCTCGCTAGCGTCGCGCCATGCTGTTCGCCCCGCTCCTCGCCGCGCTCGCCGCCAGCCTGACCGTCCATCCCGGCGAAAGCTGGCTGTTCCGCATCGCCCACGGCCGCCCCGTCGCGGCGCGGCGCGTCGCGCCCGATGTTGCCCCCGCGCCTGGCGAGATACGCCTCACCGCGCGGCGGATGATGGGCACCACCCTGACCCTGCTCAACAACAGCGCGACCGCGTTCACCTTCCGCGCCACGCTCATCGCCGCCGACGGCCAGCCGATCCTTGCCAAGAGCTGCGTCCTCCCCGCCAACAACCGCCTCGCGCTCGAAAGCTGGCCGCAAGTCGCCATCACCGTGCGCGTCAGCGACTTCAAACCCACCAGCGCCGCCACCTGCTGATGGCCAAGCTGTATTTCTATTATGCCGCGATGAACGCCGGCAAATCGACCACTCTGCTCCAGGCCGACTATAATTACCGCGAGCGCGGGATGGAGACGATGCTGTGGACCGCGGCGTTCGACGATCGATCGGGCCGCGGGCAGATCGGCTCGCGTATCGCTTTGTCGGCCCCCGCCGCGACCTACGCCGACGACACCGATCTGTTCGCCGCCGTCGCCGCCGAACGCAAGCAGCGCAAGCTCGACTGCGTGCTGGTCGACGAAGCCCAGTTCCTGACCCGCGCCCACGTCCTCCAATTGTGCCGCATCGCCGACGAGGTCGGCATTCCCATGCTGTGCTACGGCCTGCGCACCGATTTTCAGGGCGAGCTGTTCCCCGGCTCGGCCGCCTTGCTCGCGCTCGCCGACGCGCTGATCGAATTGAAGGCGGTGTGCGAGTGCGGCCGCAAGGCGACGATGAACCTGCGCGTCGATGCCCAGGGTCATGCCGTCGCCGCCGGCGCCCAGACCGAGATCGGCGGCAACGACCGCTACATCGCCTTGTGCCGCCGCCACTTCTTCGCCCGCCTCAGCGAAAGCGAAGCCCGCCAACTCGCGCTCGATTTGCCGCGGCGCTAATCATCGTCATCCTCGTCGACCATCAAACTCGGGTCGTTGCGGTCGGGCAGATAGGGCCACATCAAAGCGATATTGGCCGACGCCCCCGCCAGCTGCATCAAGCCCGCCGCGCCGACCATCGCCGCCGGCTCGCCACTGCGTAGCGCGAGGAACGCCGCGCCGCCCGCGGTGCCCAGCGCGATGGCGATGAACCCGCTCAACTTGTGCGGCAGATAGGGCTCGATCCGCGCGTGCCAGCCCAGGCCGCGCCCGGTCCGCGCGGCGAAATTGCCGACCGGCCCGAACACCGTCAGCGCGATCTTGGTCAGCCGATAGGTCAGCAAGCGCCGGCCGCTGACCGCGGTATTGCGCCCGATCTCGGCGAAGCGCAGCGGCTCGGTGACCGGCCGCGCCGGGGCCTGCGCCGCCTTGGGCCAATAGCGGATCACGCCATAGGCGACCCACTCGCGCATCCCGAACGCCAGCCCCATCGCCACCGCGCCGAGCCCCGCCGCCCAGCCGATCGCGGCAATCGCCACCCCGCTGCTCGACAGCGCCAGCCGGAAGTACGGCGAATCGGTCCGCGCGTCCGAATAGCGAAAGATCCGCGCCGGCATCCCGATCGCGATCAATGGCAGGAACTGCGCCACCTTGCCCTGCCCGATGGCGTCGAGCGCGGCGACCAGCGCGAACACCAGGATCAGATTGGCGGCGAGCACCCCGAGTTGCACCAGCCGCGCAGTGCGCCGCGCCTGGCGCCGGACCGCACTCGACGCCCCGACGCGCACCTTGACCGACTGCGCCGTCGTCAGCCGGGTCAGCATCTGCACCCCGCGCAGCGTCACCGTCGCCGCGAACAGCCGCGCGCTGTCGGCATGCCCGATCGCCACGACGATGATTGCCCACAACGCAATCGTCCCGAGCTGAGGCAAATATTCGCGCAGCGACAGATGGAGCAGGCGACGCGGCTGGATCGCGCGCAGCGTGCGTCCGATGCGGGTCGGGGGCGGGTCGCGTTGCGGGTCGGGCACTGCGCCAGGCTTATGGTCAAACCCGCCGACCTTGTCTATCGGCGCGCCCATGGCGCTTTCCGGGTGGATCATCATCGACAAGCCGCTCGGGCTGGGGTCTACCAACGTCGTCGGCTGGGTCAAGCGCGCGCTTCGCGAGGCGGGCGAGCCCAGGACCCGCGTCGGCCATGGCGGCACCCTCGACCCGCTCGCCACCGGGGTCCTGCCGATCGCCATCGGCGAAGCGACCAAGCTCGCCGGCTACATGCTCGGCGCGACCAAGGCCTATGACTTCACGATTGCGTTCGGCGCCCAGACCGACACCCTCGACCTCGAGGGCCAAATCGTCGCCACCCACGACCACCGCCCGACACTGGCCGAGATCGAAGCCATCCTCCCCCGCTTCACCGGCCCGATCGAGCAGGTCCCCCCGGCTTACTCCGCCCTCAAAGTCAACGGCCAGCGTGCTTATACGCTGGCACGCGCAGGGGAAGAGTTCGAGCTCAAGACGCGCAGCGTCACCATCTTCTCTCTCTGCGTCTCGGCGTCTCTGCGCGAGCAAGACGATCTCGCGCAGAGACGCAGAGACGCAGAGAAGATTGATTCAATCACCCTCTCCGCCACGGTCTCCAAGGGCACCTATATCCGCAGCCTCGCGCGAGACCTCGCCCTCGCGCTCGGCACCGTCGGCCATGTCACCATGCTCCGCCGCACGAGGGCCGGCCCGTTCGACCTCTCCCAGGCGATATCGCTGGACTTTCTCGACCAGGCCGCTAAGGCGCGCGCACTGACGAGGACGGTTCTCCCGCTCACCGCGGGGCTGGACGACATCCCGGCCCTCCCCGTCACCCCCGACGATGCCGCATTGCTCCGCGTTGGACAGCGGCTCCAGGGGAACCCCGCACCGT
>CAXSCF010000060.1:5516-8359 GCA_964235815.1 uncultured Sphingomicrobium sp. | reverse complement strand
GGGTCTTTACCTCGCGACCGCCGCCGACAGGCCGATCGCTCTGGTCGAGGTCGCGGCCGGCGACGTCAAGGTCGTGCGCGGGTTCAACGTCTAGATTCAAGGAGTATGCACGATGTCGATTACCGCCGAAAAGAAGGCCGAACTGATCAAGGACCATGGCCGCGCCGAAGGCGACACGGGTTCGCCCGAGGTCCAGGTCGCGATCCTCACCAGCCGCATCGTCACTTTGACCGAGCATTTCAAGATGCACGCCAAGGACAACCATTCGCGCCGCGGCCTGCTGATGATGGTCAACAAGCGCCGTTCGCTGCTCGACTTCCTCAAGCGCGAGGATGTCCAGCGCTACAGCGACCTGATCGCCAAGCTCGGCCTCCGCAAATAGTTTCACCAAGGGCGCCGTCGTGGCGCCCTTGTCCTATCGGGCGCGCCGCATTCCGGTGGCGCGCTCATGGGGCTTTCAAGATGCCCCACCCCGCCGCCAGCCGGATTGCTGGCACCAGATGAACCCGTTGCGCATCCGGCGGACGGGCGAAGGAACCTAAATGTTTGATATCCAGACCGTCGAAATCGACCTCAATGGCAAGACCCTCAAGCTCGAGACCGGGCGCGTCGCGCGCCAGGCCAATGGCGCCGTCATGGCGACGCTCGGCGAGACCGTCGTGCTGTGCGCGGTGACCGCCGCCAAGACCGTCAAGCCGGGGCAGGACTTCTTCCCGCTGACCGTCCACTATCAGGAAAAATATTCGGCCGCCGGGCGCATCCCGGGCGGCTTCTTCAAGCGCGAGCGCGGCGCGACCGAAAAGGAAACGCTGACCAGCCGCCTGATCGATCGCCCGATCCGCCCGTTGTTCCCCGAAGGCTTCTACAATGAAGTCCTCGTCATCGCCCAGGTCCTGTCCTACGATGGCGAGAACGAGCCCGACATCGTCGCCATGTGCGCCGCGTCGGCCGCGCTGACCATCTCGGGCGTGCCCTTCATGGGCCCGATCGGCGCCGCCCGCGTCGGTTACGCCAATGGCGAGTACATCCTCAACCCGACCAACACCGAGGTCAAGGAAGGCGACCTCGACCTCGTCGTCGCCGGCACCCTCGACGCCGTGATGATGGTCGAATCCGAGGCCAATGAGCTGTCGGAAGACGTCATGCTCGGCGCCGTGATGTTCGCCCACGCCGCGTCGAAGAAGATCTGCGAAGGCATCATCAGGCTCGCCGAAAAGGCCGCCAAGGAGCCGTGGGAACTCGCCACCAGCGACGCCAAGACCGCCGCCAAGGCCAAGCTCAAGGGCGTCGTCGGCGCCGACATCGAAGCCGCCTACCGCATGACCGATAAGTCGCAGCGCTCGGCCGCTCTGACCGTCGTCCGCGACAAGGCCAAGCTCGCCTTCGCCGATGCCGACGCGCAGGAGCAGATGAGCGCGTCCAAGGCGGTCAAGAGCCTCGAGGCCGACATCGTCCGCACCGCCATCCTCAAGGAAGGCCGCCGCATCGACGGCCGCGATACCAGGACCGTTCGCCCGATCGAGGCGATGGTCGGCTTCCTGCCGCGCACCCACGGTTCGGCGCTGTTCACCCGCGGCGAAACGCAGGCGATCTGCACCACTACGCTTGGCACCAAGGACGCCGAGCAGATGATCGACGGGCTCGAGGGCCTGAGCTACTCGCGCTTCATGCTCCACTACAACTTCCCGCCTTACTCGGTCGGTGAAGTCGGCCGCTTCGGTGCCCCCTCGCGGCGCGAGACCGGGCACGGCAAGCTGGCGTGGCGCGCGCTGCGACCGATGCTGCCTTCGAACGAGGAGTTCCCCTACACCATCCGCGTCCTCAGCGACATCACCGAGAGCAATGGCTCGTCGTCGATGGCCACCGTGTGCGGCGGTTCGCTGTCGATGATGGACGCCGGGGTGCCCTTGAAGCGCCCCGTCGCCGGGATCGCGATGGGCCTGATCCTCGAAGGCAAGGACTTCGCCGTGATCAGCGACATCCTCGGTGACGAGGATCACCTTGGCGACATGGACTTCAAGGTCGCCGGCACGTCCGAGGGCATCACCACGATGCAGATGGACATCAAGGTCGCCGGGATCACCGAGGAGATCATGAAGGTCGCTTTGGCCCAGGCCAAGGAAGGCCGCACCCACATCCTCGGCGAGATGGCCAAGGCACTCGACCATGAGCGGTCGGAGCTGTCGGCCCACGCCCCGCGGATCGAGACGATGACCATCCCCAAGGACAAGATCCGCGAAGTGATTGGCACCGGCGGCAAGGTCATCCGCGAGATCGTCGCCACCACCGGCGCGAAGGTCGACATCGACGATGAAGGCGTGATCAAGATCTCGTCCTCCGACGTCGCCCAGATCGAGGCCGCGCGCCAGTGGATCCAAGGCATTACGCAAGAGCCCGAGATCGGCACCATCTACACCGGCAAGGTCGCCAACATCGTCGACTTCGGCGCCTTCGTCACCTTCATGCCGGGCAAGGACGGGCTCGTCCACGTCTCGGAAATCAAGAATGAGCGGGTCGAGAACGTCCGCGACGTCCTGTCCGAAGGCCAGGAGGTCAAGGTCAAGCTGCTCGAGGTCGACCAGCGCGGCAAGGTCCGCCTGTCGATGCGCGTCGTCGATCAGGAAACCGGCGCCGCGCTCGAGGACAGCCGTCCCCCGCGCGAAGCCGGCGACCGTCCCGAGCGTGGCCCGCGCCGTGATGGCGAAGGGCGTGGAGATCGTGGTCCGCGTCGTGATGGTGGCGGCGGCGACCGTGGCCCGCGCCGTGAGGGTGGTGACCGTGGCCCCCGTCGCGAAGGTGGTGGCGAAGGTCGTGGTGACCGTGGCCCCCGTCGCGAAGGTGGT
>CAXSCF010000060.1:0-5506 GCA_964235815.1 uncultured Sphingomicrobium sp. | reverse complement strand
CGTCGGGGTGGCGGCGGCGGCGGTGGCGATCGTGGTCGTGGCGGCGAAGGCCGTGGCGATCGTGGTCCGCGCCGTGAAGGCGGAGATCGCGGTCCGCGTCGCGAAGGCGGCGGTGATCGTGGCCCGCGCAACGAGGGCAGCCGCGACGACGGCCCCGCGCCCGAATTCGCCCCCGCCTTCCTCAAGCGCGACGACGACTAAACATCACGCGCAGCTTGTCCGGGGGACAAGCGAGCATGATGTTCGGCCTAGCCGAAAAAACCGAAAGGCCCCGCAGCAATGCGGGGCCTTTTTTGCTAAAGGGGTCCGCGATGAAGACCCGCCTCAGCGTCTGCGCCCGCAAGGCGCGCTTCGCCACGCTCGCCGATGCGCGCCGCATCGCCGCCGCCGCCGACGTCCCCTTGCGCGCCTACCGCTGCGACCGCTGCGCCGCGATCCACCTCACCAGCCGGACCAAGGGCAAGCGTGTCGTGCGGCCTTGTTCCGCCTGATCCCGGTCTAGCCCGCGCGGTCCTCAAGCGCCGACCGCGCCAGCAGCAACGATCCGCGCGGCCCCGCGTCGGCGCCAAGCTCGGCGTGAAGCACATCGCTTTCCCCCGGCAGATAGCCCGCCAATATCTCGTCCATCCGCGCGGCCACCGCGGCGCCCAGCCACGGCCGCGCCACCGCAACGCCGCCGCCGATGACAATCGCCTGGCACGCCAGCGTCAGCCGCAGATTGGCGAACCCGTGCGCCAGGGCGTCGATCACGAACCGCCAGCAGGCGTGGTCGTCGGGGACGTCGCTCCCCGCCATTCCAGCGCGCGCGCCGATCGCCGGCCCCGCCGCCAGCCCTTCGAGGCAGTCGTGATGAAAGGAGCATGTTCCGGCAAAGCCGTCGCCGGCAATGCGCCGCACGAACAGATGCCCCGCCTCGGGATGAAGCCGCCCGGTCAGCGCGCGTCCCTCGGCGATGATCCCGACCCCGATCCCGGTCCCGATCGTGACATAAGCGAAATCGGTGAGCCCGCGCGCCGCCCCCGCGTGATGCTCGGCGAGCGCCGCGGCGATGACGTCGGTGCTGATCGCGGTCGGCACTCGCTGCCCCAGTGCGGCGATCAGGTCGGTCCCTTCCCACCCCGGTTTCGGCGTGGCGAGGATATGACCGTAGGCCGTATCGTCCCGATGGATGGCAACCGGCCCAAAGCTCGCGATGCCCAGCGCCGTGGGTCGCCAGGCGGCAAGCTTCGCCGCGATCGCGCCCAGCGTGTCGGCGGGCGAGGTGGTCGGCACCGTGATCCGCTCGACGATCGCATCGCCGCGGCCAAGCACCGCGATCGTCTTGGTTCCCCCAAGCTCGATCCCGGCGACAAGAGGAACGTCGCTCATGATGCGAGGCTAAGCGAACCGGCGCTAATCCTGAAGTGGAAACGACCGACCCGCGCGTGATGCGGCGAGGGATGGATTGCGCTGGAACCAACGCTCGACTGTCGCGAGCAGCAATGCGTCGATCATCTTCGCGCCTGATCAACTTGCTGCTTGCCCGCCCATCCCCGTCATGCCAGGTCCGCGTGACGAAAAGGCTGCTGTTCATGGCAAGCCTCTGTTTAGGAGGAAGAACGTTGGCCCGTAAGCAGCTTCTACTTGCGACCTGTCTCGCCGCATTTTTCTCAATCGTCCCCGCGAGCGCGCAGGACATCCGGAGTGGCAGCTTGACCGCGGGATCCGACGCAGCGGCGACCCGTTATGGCCGATGGGGCGTCGATGTCACCGGGATGGACCGCTCCGTCAAACCGGGCGACGACTGGTTCCGGTTCGTCAACGGCACCTGGGTCAAGAACACGCAGATCCCCGCCGATCGCTCATCCTATGGCGCGTTCGCCGTGCTTCGCGATTTGTCCGAACAGCGCCTGCGCCAGTTGATCTCCGCTTATACTGCGAACGACACGGCACATCCCGACCGGATGAAGGCGGCACTGATGTACCAGGGCTTCATGGACGAAGCCGCGGCCGAACGGATTGACGCGCGGCCGTTGATGGACCGTCTTGCGGTGGTCAAGGCGGCGGCGACCCGGGAGGACGTGGCCCGTTTGATGGGCCGCTCGATCGGTGGGTTCGGGGCCAGCTTTTTCGGACCTGGCGTCAATGACGACGCCAAGCAGCCCGACATTTACTCACTCTATCTTCGCCAGTCCGGCCTCGGCCTCGGTGATCGCGACCTCTATCTCGATGCCAAGTTTGTGCCACAGGTCGCGCGCTATCGCCAATATGTCGCGCTGATGCTGACCCTGGCGGGCTGGCCGAAGGCAGAGTCCGCCGCCACTGCCGTGGTCGCGATGGAAACCAGGCTCGCGCAGGCGCATTGGACCCGCGCCCAAAGTCGCGATCGCGACAAGACCTATAATCTCATGACGATTGCCGAGCTCAAGAACAATGCGCCCGGGTTTCCGTGGGATGCATTCCGCGAGGCCGCCGGCATTGGCAAGGCGGAGCGCGCGATCGTGGCGCAGAACACCGCCTTCCCCGCGATTGCCAAGGTCTTTGCCGAAACCGACCTCGATACGCTCAAGGCGTGGGAAGCTTTTCGAACGACCGACGACGTCGCGCCGCTGCTTTCGAAGCGCTTCGTTGATGCCCAGTTCGAATTTCGTTCCAAGTTTCTCAACGGTCAGCCTCAACAGCGCGAGCGCTGGAAACGCGCCGTGGCCTTTACCGAGAACGGAATCGGAGAAGGCGTCGGTCGCGATTATGTCGAGCTCTACTTCCCTCCTGAATCCAAGGCCAAGATGGACCGGCTGGTTGGCAATCTGCGGCTCGCCCTTGCCGGCCGGATCAACCAGCTGGGTTGGATGAGCGCGCCGACGAAGGTGCAGGCGCAGGAGAAGCTTAAGGGCTTCAACGTCAAGATTGGCTATGCCGACAAGTGGCGCGATTATTCCGCGCTTCGCATCGAGCCCGCAGACCTGGTTGGCAATGCCGAACGCGCGGCCCGGTTCGAATGGGATTATCGCCGCCTGCGCATGGGCAAGCCGGTCGACAAGGCCGAATGGGGAATGACCCCGCAGACCGTCAACGCTTATTATAATTCGGTCAAGAACGAGATCGTCTTCCCCGCCGCGATCCTCCAACCGCCGTTCTTCGATCCGAAAGCCGATGATGCGGTCAATTATGGCGGGATCGGTGGCGTGATCGGGCATGAGATCAGCCACGGCTTCGACGATCAGGGCCGCAAGTCCGACGGCAAAGGCTATTTGCGCGACTGGTGGACCGCGGAAGATGCAGTCAAGTTCGAAGCACAGGCGCAGCGGCTCGGGTCACAATATGAAGCCTATGACTTTGACGGCCTGCCGGGGATTCACATCAACGGCCGTGCGTCGATGGGCGAGAATATCGGCGATCTTGGCGGTGTGTTGATTGCGCTCGACGCCTATCATGCCTCGCTCGGCGGTCGGCGTGCGGCGACGATCGACGGCTTTACGGGCGACCAGCGTTTCTTCCTCGGCTGGGGCCAAGTGTGGCGCACGCTGTTTCGTACCGAGGCATTGCGCCAACAACTCGTCAGCGACCCGCATTCCCCGGGACAGATCCGCGCGATCAACCCGCTTCGAAATGTCGATGCATGGTATGGCGCCTGGAAAATCGGCCCCGATCAGAAACAATATCTTCCCCCGGAAAGCCGGGTCCGCATCTGGTAACGCGCTGCGCGGGAGCACCAGGTCGCGGTTGCTCCCGTGCTGCAGGTTCGTTGCATCCCGCGCCCACCGTGGTTGCCCGTCAGCGTGACCTTTTCTCATCGGTTCAACCTGCTATCCCGACCCTCATGGACGACGATCCCGCCTCTTTCCGTTTCGGCGATTTCACCCTCGATCCCGACGCGCGCGAGCTTTGGCGTGGCGGGACGCTGGTGCCGCTCAAGCCGCGCTACTTCGATGTCCTCGTGCTGCTGCTTCGCAACTCGGGCAGCCTTGTCCCCAAGGATCGTTTCTTCAACCAGATATGGCAGGGTGTCACGGTCGGTGACGAGGCCTTGACGCAAGCCATCAAGGATTTGCGCAGGGCGCTCGGGGATGATGCGTCCAACCCCATTTTCATCAAGACCTTGCCCAAACACGGCTATCGTTTCATCGCCCCCGTGATCCGCACCACCCCGGTTGCGGCCGACGCGCCGCGGAACCGCGAATTGGCGCTCGCCGGCACCGTCGGCGGTGGGCTGGCAGGGCTGGTTGGCGGGACGATCTACGGGCTGATCGCGGCATCGGGCAGCACTGCCGTCGGCGCGGTGCTGGCGGTGATGACCTCGATCACCATCGCCGTCGCGCTGCTCGGCGCCCTGGGCGTGTGCTTTGGCATGGCCGCCGCAAGCCGCATCGCCAACCGCGACTGGACGTTCAGCGTGGTTGGGGCGGCGCTCGGCGGATTCGTCACCGGCGAGATGTTCCACCTGCTGGCGACGCGGAGCTTCAGTCTGCTGATTGGCCGCGATCATGATGCCTTTACGGGCGGGATCGAGGGGCTGGTGCTGGGCGGTGCGATTGCCCTCGGCGCCCGGCTTTCGGGCGGGATCGCGGGGTCGCCCCGGCGCGTCGCGGCGGGGGCCGCGCTCGGCGGTGGGCTTGCCGGCGTGCTGATTTCGCTCGCCGGAGGCAAGCTCATGGCTGCCAGTCTTGCGGCGCTGGCCCGCACCTTTCACGGATCGCAGCTCGAGCTTGGTCTGTTCGGCAGGTTTGCAGGCAACGCCGGCATCGGCACGCTCGGTCAGGCGCTCGTCGCCGGCGGCGAGGGTTTGCTGTTCGGTGGCTGCCTCGTCGCGGCGATCATGACCCGAAGTCGCAAAAATCAGAAACATGTCAACGATCGCTCACCAATCGCTCATGTTTTCGCCGGGCGTCTTTCCTAATCGGCAATCTCAACTGGCTGAAAAGGTAAAGCAATGACCGACACGACGATCCGCCGCCGACCCTGCCTGTCCCCCTGGCGCATTGCAGGATGGGGGCTTTGCGCGGCGATATTGCTTGCTCCGGCGATTGCCATGCAATTCACTTCGGAGGTGAACTGGACTCCGGGCGACTTTGTCGTGATCGGACTGATGCTGCTTGCCGCGGGCACGGCGATCGAATTGATCGTCCGCTCGATCCGCAGCGGCTCGACGCGCATCCTGGCAATGATCGCCGTCATCGGCGCGTTCCTGTGGCTGTGGGCCGAACTTGCCGTCGGCGTGTTCACGACCTGGGGAAGCTGACCGCAGGACGCATCCCCTCACGGTTCATCGGCCGCCCCCAAGTTGAGACGCGCGAGGCATGAAGCCAAGCCGCTCTGGCGCCTGTCGCCGAAAACCGCGGCGCCGCACGGCATGCCTGTCGATGAACGCTCTGACGTGGCGAAGGGGACCGACGGGTGGTGGAGCTGAGGAGGATCGAACTCCTGACCTCTGCAGTGCGATTGCAGCGCTCTCCCAGCTGAGCTACAGCCCCGCACCCGTCGATGGGCAGGCCAATAGCTGTGCTTTGGCGCCCTTGCAACGCCCTTC
>CAXSCF010000059.1:8064-13703 GCA_964235815.1 uncultured Sphingomicrobium sp. | reverse complement strand
CTGGGGCCGGGCGGCGGGGTCAATGGCGGGGAGATCGTCGCGGAGGGCACGCCCGAACAGGTCGCCGCCGAGCCGCGCAGCTTCACTGGCTTTTATCTTGCCCCGTTGTTGGCGCGTCAGGCTCGCCTGGCCGAAGCGCCAGCCGCGACGCCGCGTAAGCGCAAGGCGGCGACCGGGCGCAAGGCGGCGGTCGGCCAGCCGAGCCTTGAAACCGCCAAATAAGGTCTTCCTCGGTTCAGTCGGCGTTCGCCGCCGTCAGCCGCACATCGACCCGCCGATTCTGCGGCTCGCGCACACCGTCGGCAGTGGCGATGTAGGGGGCTTGCTCGCCCACGGCGGTGACACGGATCGCGGCGCGCGGGACTCCGTGGTCGACGAGATAGTCGCGCACCACCTCGGCGCGACGGCGCGACGACTCCAAATTGCCACCGGTCGATCCCGATCGGTCGCTATGCCCTTCAACGCGGATCGGGGCCGGCGCCGACGCATAGGCGCCCGCCACCTGATCGAGCGCGCCCCAGTAATCGCGCGCAATTTCGGTCTTGCCCCAGTCAAAGAATATCATCGCGACCGGCGCAGTAGGCGATTGCGCCAGGGCTCCGCCCGCCGCGCCGAGGCCAACCACCGCCACTGCCACCAATCCGCGCATTCCCCGCTCCCGATGTGGAGTTTCGCGCCAAGTCTAGGGCGGCCCAGCGCCCCGCGCAACATCGTCGGCGCTTCCCAGGTCGCCACGCAAAAAGAAACCCCGGAGGAGCTGGGCTCTTCCGGGGTAACTTTGCTGTGGCCGAAGCCCTGAGCGCTTAACCGCGCTCAGGAACAGGCTCGGGCGCCGGGGGCGGAGGCGGCGGCGGCGACGGGCACACATCGGTCGCCAGAATCACCGAACCGTCCGGGCAGGTCTGCGTCGCGGGCGGCGGAGGCGGCGGCGGAGCGACCGGTTCCACCACGATCGGCGGGGGCGGCGGCGGCGCGAAGTTGAAGATCAGGCTCGCCATCAGCGAGTGTGACTTGAACTTGGTCGATGTGCTGCCAAGGTCGATGTTATAGTCGAGCCGGGGCGCCACGAAGTAGCGATATTTGAGTCCGAGATCGATGTTGTCGCTGATCGACTTGCGAATACCCGCGATGCCCTGGAAGGCCACCGAACGATCGCTGTCGCTGCCGCTTCCGGTCAGCGAATTGATCTTGTAGCGGACGTTGGCGAGGCCTGCGCCGCCGCCGACGTAGCCGTTCCAGCCGTCTTCGGGACCGAAGTCGAGCAGCAGGTTGCCCATCACCGAATAAGCACGGACGCTGCCGCTGATATCGTTCTGGGAAAAGCCACCACCGTTCGGCGTGAACGCGAGGCGGCTCAGACTGGCGCGCTTGTAGCCGGCTTCGACTTCCGCGCGGAACATGCCGAAATCGTAGCCGCCGATCAGGTCGAGGTCATAGCCCTTCTTGTGATCGATCTTGAAATTATTGTTGAAATTCGTGGTGACGCCCCGGAAAGTCGTCTGGGCATCGAACGTCGAATCTTCGACGAGCAACCCGCCGCCTTCGACCCCGGCATACCAGGTGTGGTCGGCAGCGACGGCCGGCGTCGCCAGAGCGGTCGTTGCGAGCGCCAATGCGATGGCTAGCTTGCGCATGAAAGTCCCCTTTTCACATGTGTTCGGAATTAGAACAGCGGGAACACATTATGAGCGCGAGAGTTTCGGCGCAAGATTCCGATAGACCAATTGTGTTGCGAAAAAGCCGCATTTAGGCCGACGTCACGCAGGACGCTTCGCGGCTAGGTCGCGATCAGGCCGTGGGTGCGCAGGGCGGCCAGGACCAGCGCGATCGCGCTCCGCGCCTGGCTGTCGATCACGCTTCCTCCTGCAGGATCGGCAACCCCCGCCCCCTGCGCACCGACGACCTTGATCCCCGCGACCAGAACCTCGTTCGCGCGCAGCGATCCGCTGGTCCAGGCGCCGCTGCGAAAGACCAGCGTCACTCCGCTCAAGCGCTCGGTCAGCCGCAGTCCGTCGATCGGGATGACGAACCGCCAGCCACCCGCCCCAAATCCTGCCAATGCGCCTTCGTGACCGGCGAACGCCCCGCTCGCCGCGCTGCTTGCAACCCGGTACAGCAGGCCCGGGACCGGCGTCGACGGCGGCGCCGCGATCGGCGTCCCGTCGACCAGCCCGCCGCTGAGCAGGTCGATCAACCCCAGCGCTTCGTTGTGGAACAGTTCCTTTTCCACTTGCCCCGCGACCAGCAGTGGCAATCCCAGGCGCGTCGTCGTTTCCATCTTCGTCTCCTCAGGCGTTAAGCGTCCGTATCGCGGGACGCGACGGCACCACCCCTTGCTCCATCACTTCGAACTGGATCGCGCCGGTTCCCAGCGCGGCGATCTCGGCGACCGGCACGGTCAGCGTCGGGCTCGTGGTGACTCGCGTCAGCACCCCGGTCCCGCGGCGAACAGTCACCTGATAGGTTGCGGCCCCCGTCTCGTCCGCGACGCTCGCGCCCCACTTAAACGCCGATGCGCGCCGCGCGGTCCAGCGCATCCGATACGCCGCCGCCTCGACCCCGACCTCGACGTGACATGGGCTAAGCGGGCGCAGCCGTTCGCCACCCGCCACGATCGTCGCACTCGGCGGGCTCGCTTCGTCGTCGGCGACGCCATAGGCCCGCGCGGTGACCGTCGCTCCGAGCA
This sequence comes from uncultured Sphingomicrobium sp., assembly GCA_964235815.1. GTDB lineage: Bacteria > Pseudomonadota > Alphaproteobacteria > Sphingomonadales > Sphingomonadaceae > Sphingomicrobium. The sequence continues at coordinate 11,017 of CAXSCF010000059.1, read as the reverse complement.
TCGCCGGATCCATCGCGATCGTAATCAGGCTCGCGGATTCGATCAGGACACTTCGCTCGCCGCTTGCATGCGACGCGATCGCAAACTCGGTCGCGCGCCGCCCGCGCAGAAGCTCCGACAAAAGATATTCGCCGTCACCCAACGCATCGGCGCGCCCGAACTGGATCAACTCGCTGCCGACCAGCATCGCATTCGCGCCCATCGCCAACGCCTCGCTGTCGGCATGGTATAGTCGTGCCGCCCGATCAGACAGCTTCACCGTCACGCTGTTGATCCGGTCGATCAGCGTCGCAGCCCCCGCTGCCAGGACCGAGGTGGCGATCCCGGTCAACGCTGCGCGGTCGATCCGCAGCGAGGCGAGCGGATGGCCATTGGCTTCCACCGCTATGGTGCTCGGCTTGAATCGCCCGCTGCTCCCCAGCGCCAGCGTGACTCCGAACGCATCGGCGCTCGCGTTGCCGCTCATCGGCAGGTCGAACAGCATCGGCACGCTTCGACCGATCGCCACATCGGGGGCGAGATTGCCGCGACCGGCATCGGCCACCAGCTCGCTCGCGCCTTGCGGAACACGGCGTGCCTCGATCACGACGACCAGCCCGTCGATCGTCACGCGGTCGATCCGATAGCGTCCCGGGACACGGTCGATCGCGACCAATTGCCCCGGCCGGAGTGCGGCGAATCCCGGCGCCAGCCGCAGCGTCACGCGGTCGCGTCCGGCCCAGCGACGGGCTAAAGCATCGCTCGCCAGTGACTTGGCGTCCATTGCCGTCATCGCCGCCGCGCTGTCGATCCGGCGCTGGCTTCGTCCGCCGGCGGACAGGCTGGCGCGCATCCGTCCCGCCTGATAGTCGCGCTCAGGGTCGTAATAATCGATCGTCAGGACGGTCGGCAGCGCTTCGGCCGCTTCCTGCTCGCGTTGCACCCGCGGCACCGCTTTGTCGCCCTCGACCACGCACCCCGCGCGCGCCGGATCCCCGATCGCGACCGCCGCACCGTCGCTCGGCACGGCGCGAAGCCTGACCCCGTCGTCGTCATAGTGTCCGTCCCACAAATCGACCAGCGCCTCGACCGCCGAGCGGCGATCGCTGCCCAGCGCGGCAAACCCGACCAGCGTCGCCGGCGCCGCGCCACGCTCGATCACCCCGCCCGAAATATCCTCGATCACTTCCCCGACCCGCGGCGCCGCATCATCGGCGATCAGCTCGAAGGTCAGCGACGGAATCCGATTGCCATAATCGGCCAGCGCCAGATCCTCGAACACGCACAGGGCGACTCCGCGAAACGCCGGCGATCCGCCTGCCCCCTCGATCGCTGCGATCATCGGGTCGACCGGCTGGCGTTCGCTCCCCGCATAGAAACGGTGCTTGACCTTGGTCTTGAAGCTCCCGTCGGCGCCGCGCAGCAATTGTCCATCGGCCCAGATCCGCCCGATCGCCTTCGCTTGCCGCGACGATAGGGCGACCGCGAAGCTCGCCGAATAGGCATAAGTGATCGACCCCGGCGCGCCCTTGCCGCCGCCGCTCGCCACTTCGCTTTCCGTGAGGTCCGCCGCCCACACCACCGTTCCGGCGACCCGCATCCGTCCATAGATCCGCGCGATCGGCGTCCCGTAGGATGAGGTCTGGACGCTCAAATCGCCCAGCCGAGGTCCGCGCCGCGCGGCCGGTCCGAACAAATTCTGGTCGATCGCTTGCCCGACGATGCTGCCCAGCGCGCCGCCGATCGGCCCGCCGAGCGCGGTCCCCAGCGTCGTCAGGATCAAGGTTGCCATATTGTCCCTCCCCTCGCCGGGCGCACCCGCCGCCGCAGCGCCGCGGCCAGCGGCCATTCCAGAGCGCCCGGACGCTCGACGATCCGCCGCCTGCCGGCGTCGGCATGGACCAGCCCGTCCCCCGTCCAGATTCCCAAATGCCACTGCGTCGCGCCCGGCCGCAGCAGCAGCACGTCGCCAGCGCGCAACCGTCGCCGCGACACCCGCCGAAAGTCGATCGCGGCGAAGCGCAGGATTGCGTCTCGATGAGCCCCGTTCAGCCGGTAATCGTCGCGCACGCTTTGCCCTTCGAGGCCGAACACGAGCACCACCAGCCCGACGCAATCGAGCCCGATCGCCGGATCGCGCCCTTGCGCCACGAAGCGCGTCCCGATCAGCGCCCTCGCCCGCGCCACGGCCTGTTCTCTCTTCATCACTTCACGCTCCTGGATAGCGCGTGAGCAAGTCGTTGCCCGGCAGGTGCGGTTCGCCGCGAAAATTGGCGCTGTTGGCGAACCGCGCCTGGCACGTCGTGAAGCGCTTGTCGCACCCCTCGGTGAGGCGTACCCGGCATCCCGGATCGACCGCGAACAAGGGGACGTCGCGCAGCACCGCCGTGGCGCCGTCGATGGCGATGATCCGGCTTCGCCAACCACCATTGGCACCATCGATGAAGCACGCTTCGCCGAACAGGAACCGCGCCTCGACCGCGGCGCTCAAGGTCAGCCGCTCGCCGCTCATTCCTGTCGCCGCGAAAATTCCCCGCCGTCCGGCAAGGTCGACCCGGCACTGGCGGTCGCCCAGTTCGGCGCGGCATTCGGGCGAGGTCTCGGGGCATACCGGCGTCGACAGGGCATCGGCCGCTCCGACCATCTCGGCGACAAAGCTTCCGTCCTTGACCGAGACCGGCCCCAGGCCGCCCCCCGCCAGGAAAAGTTGCGCGCCGCCGGGATCGGTCCAGTCGACCGCGAACAGCCGGACGCGAGCGCCATCCCACCGTCCCGCCTCGAGATCGCGTTCGGACAAGGCATCGTTGCTCAACGCTCCTTCGACTTCGCCGCTTTGCGGCTCGATCCCGGCGCGCAGACCGATCGCCGCGGGGGTGATCCCCGGCGAAGGGCGATAAACCGCGCCACCGATCGTCAGTGCCTGGTCGTGGCTGGTCAGTCCCAAGCCCGCCCCATCGCGCCGCTCGAGCGTCCA
>CAXSCF010000059.1:0-8054 GCA_964235815.1 uncultured Sphingomicrobium sp. | reverse complement strand
AGCAAAAGGCGAGGCTGGTCAGCGCGCCATCGGTGATCGTCATGCCCCGCCCTCGCGCACTTCGATCAACGGCACACTCGGCGCCTCGCCCGCCGCGAAGCTGACCCGGTTGATGTCGATGCGGTCCTCGGCGAAGCGCACCGGGACGTCGAACAGAAAACCCGCGCGGATCGCCGCCCCGCTCGCTGGCGGCACGGTGAAGTCGATCGTCCCGCCCGCAGCCAGCGTCCATCCCGTGACCCGCTCGACCCCGCCGACCGCGACCCGCACCGATCCCGCGGCGGGCCGGGTGATGCGCCGCTCGGCGCCCACCGCATAGGTCTTGCGCAGCGCAAACCGAGTGGCAACGTCATCCCCCGTCCCGATCGCCTGGTCACTCGCGCCGGGCACGCCGTCATAGCCGTTCGAGCTATGATCGAACGGATCGCGAAAGCGAAAGCCCACTGCCCGTCCGCGCCGCGCGCGAAAGAATTCGATCAGCAGCGCCAGTTCGGCCTCGCCACGCACCCCCGGCCCGGCATCGAACCGCAGCCGCGCCTCGCTCCAGTTGGCATTGCGATATTCATGCCCGCTGACGCTCGTCACGACGTTGGTCGAAAAGCCTGGCGAAACGCTCGCTTCCTGCCCGATCGCGATCGGGAAATCGACCTCGGCAAATTCGTCCATGTCCTGCTGCTCCCCGAAAATCGTCAGCCCGTCCCGCGCCACCTGCGGCCATGCCCAGATGATCGTCTCGGCCACCCCCAGCGCTTGCGCCCCGCGAGCCCCCGCCAGAATGCGGCCCCATTCGGTCGCATCGCGCGCTCGCGTCGCGTACCCCGCCAGATAATGCTGTTCGCCACGCGCATAGCCGAGCCGCGCTTCGACCGCGGTGCGCGCCGCCGCGCGCTTGGCCTCGGCCCCGCTCGTCAGCCAGTCATAATCCTCGATCTGGAGCACATCGAACGCCGGCCGCGCCCATCCCAGCGGCAGGTTGGCGCGGCGCACTTCGGGGGTCGCCGGGTCCATCACCCCCGGCACGAACGCCAGCAGATGCGACTTCACCCCCGGCGCGACCGCGCGCGCCGCCGCGACCACCGTCGCCGTCGCCGCCGCCAGCATCACCCCCGCCTGGTCGAGCAGCGCTTTCTGCGCGACATCGAGCGTCGCGGCGACATCGTTGATCGCGACTGGCGATCCCCCGAACGCCGCCACCGCCGTGGCGTCGTACAGCGCGACCCGCCGGTCTGGCGCCACCCACCACCACGGCTCGCCGACCTGGAACAAGGGCGCGATCCCGACCTCGTTCGAAATCGCCATCAGCGCCGCCGCGATCCGCCCCAGATAGGCCACCGCAGCGGTATTGGCCGGTGACACCAGCCCCGACGGCGGGTCATAGCCCGTCGCCGCATAGTCGCCGTTATAATGCCGTTGCCGCCACGCCGCCGGACAGAACATCGCCAGCACTTCAAAGCTCAGCGACCAGATTAAGCGATAGCCGTTGGCCTTGGCGGCCTTGGCCAGCGCGCGGTGCCACGCCAGCGCCGGCGCGCACAGCGTTCGCGTCGGATCGACCAGCCCGTCGCTCCCCAGCGCCATATAATGGCTCATCCCGACATAATGGTTGATCGTCCCGCGATAGCCGCTCCGCACGATCTCCTCGATCAATCGCGTCGGGCAACGGTGATAGAGATCGTCATAGGCCGTCGCGATTCCAAACCCGGTCGCGGGCGCCACGGCATCGCCGACGCTGATCGCCGCCCCGCCGCCCTCGCAGGCGATCGCGCTCAGCGTCACCTGGCCCGGCGCGCGCATGCCGCGGATCGCGCTCGACCCCGGCAGATAGTCGTTCGGGGTCAGGCTGATGAACATCCGCTCGATCGCGCTGGCATCGACCCGATCGGCCTCGGCAAGCAGCGTGAACCCGCCGTCGAGCGCGTCGAAGTCGATCGTCACCACCGCGTCGCTGCCCGTCCCGACGGCATAGTTCCACAACCGCACATACCATGACCGCCCGCCCGCCGCCTCGATCGTCAGCACCGCGCCCTGCACCGCGTCGAGCGGCGTCACTCCGCTCGACGTCCAGCGAAAGCGCAGCGTGCACCCGCGATAATCCTTGGCCGTCTCGCGCGCCTGGGCGGGGTGCGAATGACGGTCGACGCTGTCCCAGATCAGCCCGACCAGGTCGCCCCGCCGCAAAAATTCGACGTCGACCACCAGCGCCTGGGCGTCGCTTCCCGGGGTCACGCTGGCCATCGCCCCGCGCGGGAAATCGACCGTCCAGTGAAGCGGGGTGAAGCGCTTGACGTAGCTGCGATCGACCGGCGCGTCGGCCTTGGTGAACCAGTGGTTCATCGCCCGTCGTTCCGGATCGCGGCGCGCACCGCATGCGCGATCTGGCGCGACGACTGGCGCAGCACCGCGGGGTCGCTTGCGCTTGGGCTGGACAGCGTCATCGATACCCGCACGTCGCGCCCGCTCCCCCCGCCCAGCCGCTCGACCCGCCCGCCGCTTCCCGGCACGAACAATTCAGGCCCGCGCTCGCCGACCATATACGGCCGGCCGGCACTGACCGGCCCGCCCGTCGCGCGCCCCGGCGATCCGACCAGCCCCGCCATCAGCCCGCTCAGCAACCCGCTGATTCCGCCGCTTCCACCAGCGCCCGTCCCGCCCGACGCGAACGCAGCGCGAAGCGAGGCCGAGGCAATCTGCGCCATCGCCGCCAGCGCGACCTTCTTCAGATCGTCGAATCCGAATTTGCCGGTCGTGATCGCCCGCCCCAGCGCGCCTTCGATCAACCGTCCGGCGCGCATCGCCCCCGTCGCCAGCGGCCCCTCGAGCTCGCCGCGCATGCTCGCCACGTCGCGCGCAAAGCCCCGCGTGTCGGCCCGCACGCTGATCACCATCGCGTCCAATTCCTCGTCCATGTCTCACCTCCGCTGGTCGGGAAAGCGCTTCATCAGCGCCTCGATCGTCGCTTGTTCGGGCGGCGCAATGGTCTCGCTCGGCGGCGCAAGCGCGTCGCTCAATTCGGCCGGGGTCGCGTTCCAGAAGGTATCGGGGGTCCAGCCAAGCCATTGCGCCGCGGCCCCCGCCAGCCCCCGCGCGCTTTCGCCAAAGAGCATCGGCTCGACCGCTCGCATCATCGTCCCTGCAGGATTTGGCCCAGCACCAGCTTGATCAGCGGCGCCACCGCCACCAGCCCCTGCTCGACCACCGCTTCGCCGATCATGCCGCGCGAAATTCCGGCTGCCCGACCCGCCGACAGATGATCGAACAGCGTCGCCACCTGCGCCAGGCTTAGGCGTCCCTCGCTGGCCTGCTCGACCAGCGCGAACAACGGCCCCAATTCCTCCTCCGCCGCGACCAAAGCGGCAAAGCTCGGGCGCAGCAGCAGCATTTCCCCACCGACCGCCAGGCGCGCTTCGCCGCGATGGCGATTGGCGCTCTTCACAGGCTCGCCACCACGCCCGAGCTTTCGAGCGCCAGCGTATAATTGCGCTCGCCATTGAAATCGCCGGCATATTCGAGCCGCGACACCAAAAACTTGCCCTGCATCCGCTCGCCGCTCTCGAAGCTCAGTTCATAATCGGCGATCGTCCCCGCCAGCGCCAGGCTGCGCACCCGCACCTCGCTAGCGCTGCCGGTGAAGATCCCGCTCCCGATCACCGACACCCACCGCACCCTGGCCCCGGTCAGCAATTCGCGCCACCCCCCGCTGTCCTTGTTGGTGATCGCGACGAGGTCGCCATTGACCGTCAACTGCGTCGTCTTGAGCCCCGCCACGGTGGCAAAGGTTTGCCCCGCCCCCCCGCTCCCGATCTTCAACAGGAACGCGCTTCCCCGCTCTGCCGCCATGTCATTTCTCCTTTTGAATTGGCCCCTCTCCCCGTTCGGGAGAGTGAGGGGCCCATCCCGCTTGGGATGGGAGGGTGAGGACGCTTATTCCTTGAGCAAGCGCGCTCGAAAATCGATCGCCGCCGCCCACGGCCCGGCGACGTCGCGCACGATCCGCCGCCGCACCAGCACCAGGCTGACCACTTGCCACCCCTCGACCGGGTTGGTCTCGAGCACCGCCGCCTCGACCGCATCGGCGAGCGGATGGATCCGCGCCGGCTCCTCATCCCACAGCGTCGCCGCGACCAGCACTTCGCGCCCCATGCCCGACTTGTGCCCCCAGTCGCTCTCATTCCCCGCGTCGATCGCGACGTAGGGAAAGGCCGCGCGCGCCGGGGGACCGTCATAGACCCCGCCGATCTCGGCGATCGCGCCGATCCGCAGCGCCATTGCCTGCTGCAGCGCCGCCCCCGCGCTCATCGTGCGAACCGCGCGAGGCGCAGCCGCATATCGTCGATCGATCGCCGCGCCAGCTGCACGCCGCGCACCCGCAGCGTGTCGCCTTGCCGCTCGACGACAACGCCCTCGATTCCGTCCAGCGCACGCTGGATCGCGTCCAGCCGTCGTCCGACCGCGCCGCGCGCTCGCTCGCTCACCGTCATGGCCGTGCCTCCTCGCAACGCAGGCTGATCCGGTCGGGCCGCGCGGGATCGTCGATCCGCTGCCGTACGCTCAACACCCGCTTTCCCCATCGCACCCGCTGCCCGACGGCGATTCCGTCGCGCACCCGGATCGTCACTCGAAACCGGGCCATCGCGCTCAGCGCCTGACCCTCGGTCTCGGCTCCGCTGCCGTCGGGCACGATCGCCGCCAGGCAGCGCGCGATGATCGTCCAGCTTGGCAGCTGCGCCCCGATCGCATTGCGCTCGCCGCTCAGGCCTTCGATCTCGACCCGCTCGCGCAAGGTTCCGGCAAATTCGCGTGCGCTCATCGTTCGGTCCTTTTCACGACAGCCGCATCCGGCGAAACGGACGCCACAGCGCGGTCACCGCCGCCGGGGGTTCCCCGCCCGGACCCTCGACCCCGCCCCCGTCGCGGCTCGCGAACAGGTGCCCGACCAGCCGCAGGATGCCGTGGCGCAGGGGCTCGGGCACTTCGTTGATCCCGCTCGCCATTCCCGCGGTCGCCGACACTCGCACCCGCAGCGTCGCGCCGGGGTCGGTCAATCGCACCCACCCGTCCCCCGATGCATCGATGTCGATCGCATAAGCCCCCGGCGTCAGCGCGGTCGCGCTCCCGTCGAGCGCCAGCGCCTCGACCGCGTCGATCGACCGCACCGGGGACAGCGTCAGCCGCTGCCATTCGCCGCGCACCGCCAGCGTCTCGCTGAATTCTCGGGCAATCAGGACGCGGTTGGTGAACGCCTCGCACAATGCGCTGGCGGTGCGCACCATCCCGGCCAGCAAGGCTTCCTCCTCGCCCCGGTCGACGCGCACGAACGCCTGCACTTCGGGCAATGACAGCGCCGGTTCGGCTTGTCCCGCGATCAGCATCAGCGTTGCTCCATGCGCAGCACGATGCTGCGTTCATCCTCGCGCCCCGACAGCAGGACGACATGATTGATCAGGCGGTATTGATGTCCCGCGATCCCGCCTCCGACGCTGACCATCGCGGTCGTCGGATCGAAGCTCGTGCCCGCGATCGTCGCGCCCCCGGGTTCGATCGGCTCGATCGTGAAGTCGCTCGCGACGATCGCGTCGCCGTCGAGATATTCCGCGCCCCAATCGACTGCATAGTCGAGGATCGCACCCGGATCTTTCAGATGGAAGCTCATGCTGACCTCTCTCGTTGTGAGGGCGAAGCGCCGTCGTCGCTTTTCAGTTAGGCAGCGGCACGAGCCGCCGCTCGGCGGTCGCCACCGTCAGGCGGCTGGGCGGGACCTTGATCGCCGCGACCCCCGGCCGAACCGGCAGGGAAATCGTCGCCGCGGCCAGCGCGTGGAGGGAAATGCTCATCGCCGCGCTCCTTTGCCGCTTCTGCCCCCGGCGCCGCCAGTGCCGCCGGTCCGCGCCGCGCTCATGCCTTGATCACCCGCACGCGCACCGTTCCCGCGCCGAGATCGAGCGGGTTGGGACCATTGGCGTTGACCGCGTAATAACTGACCGTGTTGGCGCCGCTGACCCAGGCGTCGATCCGCGCGCCGGCAAGGTCGAGCGAAAACGATACCTCGCTGACCTTGTCGCCAAGACCGACCCCGGCCACGCCGACGGTCTGGATCGCATCGCGCGCGCCGCTCGCGAGCGAAGGCGGATTATAGGCCGCGCTGACCTCGAACACCGCTTTCTGGCGCGCCGCGTCGATCGTCGCCGGAAATAGTGTGCGCAGCCCCCCGGTCGTGAACGCCCAGCTGCTTTCGGCGTGTCCGCTCGAAAATTTGAACGGAACGAACGCGTCCCCGCCCGGCAGCGCCTGGATTGATGCGCTCCCCATCTGGATGAATTCGGTGGCGCCGCTGACGCGCCCGTTGACCGACGGATAACCGTCCCGCGCAATGATCGTGCATTGCTCCAGCCGCGGCCCGTCGAGGTTGAAGTTGGCGCTCGTCCCGGGGCGGTTGAACTCGAACGTGCAACGCCGGAAGCACAGTCCCGCACCCCCCGCTTCGAACACCAGATTGTTGACGCAGCCGACGCTTCCCGTCGGGCTATAACTATTGCTGTTGCTGAACAGGCAATCGTCGAACACCGTATTCTCGCTTGGGTTGAGCGGATTGACCCATGCGTTGACCGACGTTCCGATCAATTGGCATTTGACGAACCGCAGCCCCGGCCGGTTGGGCCACACGACATATCCGCCGGCGTTGGTCTGGACGAAGCGGCAGTTGATGAAATCGACCCGGTCGACCGGGGTGCCGCTGTCGGCGACCATCTGCGTATTCTTGTTGCCGACGAAATCGCACGCGGTGAAGCTGCAGTCGCGGATCAGCTTGCCGCCCTCGGCCTCGAGGTCGAGCCCCGACGCCGGGGCCGACGACAAGGCCGCTCCGCCGCTCACCGACACGTTGGCATTCCAGCTCGACGTGCAGCCCTGGAAGCGATAGCCGCGCCCGCCGACGATCGCGATCCCCAGCCGCCCGTTATAGCTGAAGCTGCAATCGTCGATCCGCACCGCCGCAATCCCCGCCGCATCCGACGCCGCGATCCCGTCGATCACGATTCCGTCGCTCATGTGGTGGTGCGAATTGACCCCGCGGATCAGCCCGCCGCCGCGATGATTGGTCAGCCGGATCCCGACCCCGCCCAGCTGATAGCCGGTATCGCCCCAGCCCCCGCCCAGCGTCGCGCCGTTCGATGCCCCGTCGATCTCGATCCGGTCGATCATCACGAAGCCCGCGCAATTGTCCAACTTGATGACGTCGGCATAATGCGCCGCGAGTTCGGCGCCGAAGTAAGGCAAGGGGTGCGCCGTCGCGGTTCCAGTCGCATCGAACGTTCCATATTTTCCCGGCGCAATGCGCACCCGCGCGCCATTGCCGCGGATCGTGATCGGCCCGCTGCAATTGACGAACTCCATCAGCAGCGCCGGAATGCCGGTATATTTGACGAAACGCCCGCTGGTCTGCGCCGCCCCGAAGCTCTGCGACCCGATCAGATAGGTCGCATTGTGGCGCAGCGCGATGGTCCCCCCACCGCTCGCATTGATGCTCGCGGTGAGCGCCTGGAACGCCGCCGTGTCGTTGGTCACGCCGTCACCCTTGGCGCCGAACAATTCGGGCGTCAGCGCGTCGGCCCGCAGGCGGTCGGCGACCCCCTTGAACCACTCCGCCCCGACGACCAGCGCGATCGTCTTGTTGCCGCCGCTGAAGTTGGTCTTGATCCCGCGACCGGCTCGCGCGCGATCGTCCCGTTGGCGGTCATCGTGCCGCGCCCGACTTCGCTTTCGGTGGCCTTTTCGACCCCCATCAGGCAATAATGGAATTGCTCGCCGACGGCCGTCGTCGCCAGGCTCTTGTGCCCCGCCAGCGCCGCGCCAAGCACGATGTTGCCGGTCCCCTGGGTCATCGTCTTATTGCCCGCCAGGTCGACGAATTTCGGCGTGAATGGATCGGCCATGGGGCCCCCTCTCGATCTCGCTCATCACATTGGGAACAGGCGGGCCGCCCCCCGGCGACCCGCGTGCATCGGGCTCAGGCGAACTTGAGCAGCTTGATCGCTTCCGAATTGGTGACCTGCCCGCCG
>CAXSCF010000058.1:0-13965 GCA_964235815.1 uncultured Sphingomicrobium sp. | reverse complement strand
TATCGCGTGATCCCGGTCAACCCGCGCATCACCGGCGAGCATGTCCACGGCGAATTTGTGTGGCGAGAGCTGGCGCAGATCGGCGAGCCGATCGACATGGTCGATATTTTTCGCAATTCGCAGGATGCCGGCGCGGTCGTCGATGAGGCGATCGCGGTCGGGGCCAAGGCGGTGTGGATGCAGCTTGGCGTGATCAACGAGGGCGCGGCGGCCAAGGCCGAAGCGGCGGGGCTCAAGGTGGTCATGGACCATTGTCCCAAGATCGAGTTCCACCGCCTTGGACTGGACAAGCTTGGCTAGGCCGACGCCACCATCATGTCGGGCACGAGCAGCGTCGGGCTGTCGATCCCGCGGCGCAGGACGAGGTCGCTGGCGGGCTCGAGGGTGGCGAACATCGTCCGCAAGTTCGACGCGATGGTGATTTCGCTTACCGCAGGGCCGATCTCGCCATCGACGATCAGGAATCCCGTCGCACCGCGCGAATAATCCCCGGTCAAGCCGTTGACCCCCTGCCCGATTAATTCGGTGACCAACATGCCGTGCTTGATGTCGGCGACCATGCTGTCGCGGCTGCGCGGCCCGGGGCGCATGACGAGATTGGAGGGTCCCGCCCCCGGTGCCCCCGAAACGCCTCGCACCGCGTGGCCGGTCGGCACAATCCCGAGCTGCCGCGCCGCCGCGCTGTCGGCAAGCCATGTCGTCAGCACGCCATCGGCGACGAGGTCGGAGGCGGACACGGGCAGGCCCTCGCCATCGAACGCGCGGCTGCGCAGTCCGCGCGGGCGAAGCGGATCGTCGTGGATCGTTACGCCCGGGGCAAAGACGCTGGTGCCGAGCGCATCGAGCAAAAAGGAGGATTTGCGGGTGATCGCCGATCCGTTGATCGCGGCGACGAAATGGCCGAGCAAGGTGGTCGCGACGCGCGGGTCGAACAGGATCGGCATCGCGCCCGGCGCTATTCGCACCGGATCGAGCCGGGCGACGGACCGCTTCCCGGCGCGGCGCCCGATTGCCTGCGCATCCTCGAGATCGTCCAGATAGCGCGCCGAATGCCAGCCGTAATCGCGCTGCATCCCCGAACCGCTGCCCGCGACGACGCTTGCGGAGCAGCTGTAGCCGGTGGCGCGCGAGGCGCCGACAAAGCCGTGACTGGTGGCGAGGGCAAAGGTCGCGGCCGAAGCCGAGGCACTGCCGCCGTTCGAATTGGTCACGCCGGGCACGGCGCGCGCGGCATCTTCCGCGGCTTCGGCGCGACCGCGCAGCGCAACCGGATCGGGATCGCCGCCATCATCGAGGTCGAGATCGGTGCGCGGACCGGTGAGAAGCAATTCGTGCGGCGCGAGCCCGGCATAATCATCCTCGGGCGCCTCTCGCGCCATCGCCACCGCGCGCTCGACCAGCGCCGTCAGCGATTCTTGCGCGAGGTCCGACGACGCGACCGCGGCATTGCGCCGTCCGACGAACAGCCGCAGCCCGATTTCCTGGCCCTCCGAGCGGCTGACGTCTTCCAGCGCGCCAAGCCGCATCCCGACCGAGGTCGAGCGGTCGCCGACATAGACCGCATCGGCGGCATCGGCACCCGCGCGCCGCGCCTGCTCGATCAGCGAGGCGAGGATGTCGGCGGCGGCGGTCGGTTCAAGCATGTGGCGGCGGTTAAGGCTTCACACGCGCGCCGACAAGCCGACGACGAGGAAGCCCGCGAACAGCAAGAGGCCGGTGAAGCGATTTGAACGAAACAGCGCGAGGGCACGCGCACCGTCGGCGGGATCGATTCGGATGACCTGCCCGCTCAGCTGAAGCGCCGCGGGGAGCAGCGCGAGCAACGCCAGCGGCTCAGGCAGGACTGCCCAGATCGCCGCGCCCCATCCGGCCAGCGCCGCAACGTAGCAAAGCCCAACGCCAAGCGGCGCGCGATCGCCCAGCGCCCGCGCACTCGACTTGACCCCGACCAGGGCGTCGTCCTCAATATCCTGGATGGCGTAGAGCGTGTCGTAGCCGATGACCCAGAAGATGCTGCCGAGCCAGAGCAGCAATGCCGGCGCGGCAAAGCGTCCGGTCACCGCAGGCCAACCTACCAGCGCCCCCCATGAAAACACCAGGCCGAGCCACGCCTGCGGCCACCACGTGATGCGCTTCATGAACGGATAAGCCGCGACCGGAGCAAGGCTTGCCAGCGCAACCAGTTGGGCTGTGCGCGACAGGCCGAGCAAGACGCCGAGCCCGGCCAGCGAGAGGATGACGACCAGCAGCGCGGCCGAGCGAACGCCGACCCGGCCCGACGCGATCGGGCGCAAGCGGGTTCGCTCGACCCGCGCGTCGAGATCGCGATCGACGATGTCATTATAAGCGCAGCCCGCCGAGCGCATGGCGAAGGCGCCGAGTGCGAGCGTCACGAACAGCGTCCACTTCGCGCCAACGCCGGCCAGCGCGACACTCCACGCGCATGGCCAATAGAGCAACCAGGTGCCGATCGGGCGATCGAGCCGCATCAGCGCCGCATAAGGGCGAAGCCGCACCGGAAGCGCACCGATCAGGCCGCGGCGCTCGCTGTCGGGGACATTGTGCGAATGAAGGGCTGGATCGATCGGGCTCACCGGGGTGCGAGTATCGCCTTGGCGCTTGCTGTGCTAGAGCAGGTTTATCACGCGTCCCGTGCCGTAGGCAGCGCGCTGACTGAGAGACGACGCGCGCTCCCGCTTACGCATCAAGGACCTTGTTATGAGCCGCGCAATCAATTTGAATTTGACCGAAGCCGACGCCCGCGAACAATGCTCGTCGCGCTCGATCGGGATTTCGGCGATCGAAACCCTGCCCGACGGCGGGGTTCGCCTGGTATGCATGAGCAGCGAGGGTGCGGCATTGCTCCGTCGCCGGCTCAAATCACAAATCCTTTCGGACACCGCGCGCCGAACTTCCAATTCGACGCGCCGGCTGCCTTGGTAGGCTACGGAAATCGTTGAAAGATTTTGATTATTTGCGTTTTTGGCGGGAACCGGCTAGACGATCGGCGCTACCAGTTGCACTATGTTGGCTACGGGCTTCAAACACCCCTCTTCCTTCCTCTGAGCCGCTTCTAGCTTGAGCGGATCGACTGTCGGTCCGCGACACGGGAAGGATCCCACTATGCAAGGCACTGTCAAATTTTTCAACGAAACCAAGGGTTTCGGCTTCATCACCCCCGATGGCGGCGGAAATGACGCATTCGTTCACATCAGCGCGGTCGAAGCCGCTGGCATGCGCAGCCTCGCCAGCGACCAGCGCGTTTCGTACGAACTCGAGCCCGATCGTCGTGGCCGCGAGAGCGCGACCAACCTCAAGGCGATCTAAGCCATTGAGCTTCCCTGCTTTCTGAGTGGGGTCTAGACCGGCCCATCCGCGTCATGCGGGTGGGCCGGAACTACCTTTCAGCCGATGGCGGTTTCCGCCGACAGGAGGCTTTGTGTCGACCCAGTCCACTTTCTACCTCGCCCGCGCCGCCGAAGAGCGTGACAAAGCTGCTGGATCGAACCTCGACAACGTCCGTGACGGACATCTCCGCGCCGCCGCGGCGTGGGATGCGCTCGCCGCGCGCTCGCTCAAGGCCGACCGCATGCGCGCCGAGGAAGAGGTGCGCAAAAGCGAAGTCCGCAGCGCCGAGATGTCGCACGAAATGCTGCTTCAGCCCGAGCTGTAGGCCGCCTGCCCGGCATCGCGCCGGATTTCCAGCCTAAATCGATCCCGAACAATCAACGGCGCCAATCAGCGGCGCCGAAGTCGCGACTCGACCATTGAACGCCCGCGCGCCCAGCTTTGCGCCAGACCATGTCTGCCCATCGGCTCGAACAATTGTTCGGGACGGTCGGGGTCGAGCAGTTCGTGATCGGCGATGAACGCCTCGACGTCGCCCAATTCCTCCATCGGCAGCGGCTGAAGCGTCTTGCCCGAGCCACACAAAGTCTCGATCGTGCCGATCATCGATCCGCATGCCCGTTCCTGCGCAGCCACGGCCTCTGGGGTCGATCCGAGATGTTCGGCGATCAGGCGATGACGAAGCGCGGTCATGGCCGCCTCGCTTCCGCGATTGGCGGGCAAGGCGGCGTCGATGATCACGTCGCATTCGCTGTCCAGCCCCTGGCTGCGGTTGTTGAGGTTGGACGAGCCGATCCGCAACAGGCGATCGTCGAGGATCGCGACCTTGGCGTGGATATAGATGTCGGTGCCGCTCTTGGTGACCGGGACGTAAATTCGAAAACGCTTGGCATGGTCGACCTTGGCGATCGCCTTGGCGAGCTTGAGCCGGGTGCCGTCCATTGCGGTTTGCTCGAGCCAGCCGTGCGCGTGGCGGGGCATGACGAGCACGACTTCGGGGGGATCGGGCTCAGCCATCCGGCGCGCGATCGCGGCGCCGATCGTGGCCGAAGTGAGATACTGATTCTCGATATAGAGGAAGCGTTTCGCCGCCGCGACCATGTCGATGTAGAGCGCTTCGATTTCGCGCACTTCGGGCAGGTCGTCATAGGCCGCGCGGGTGCGGGCGATGGCGACATCGACGTTCTCGAATTCCACCTCGAGCCCCTCGGGCCAGGCCTGGTCGCATGGCACGATCGGGCGCAAGTCGCTGCGGGTGGCGGTCTTCCACCGCTCGCGCCCCAGTTCGCTGAGTGTCCCCGCGACCTCGCCCTGCATCAGCATCGTCGTGTCATGCCACGGTTCGAACGGCTTGCCGTTGGGGGTCATGCGGTGCGGATCGTCGTCGAGATGCTGCGGCGTGTCCCAGCGCGAGCCGGCAATGTCGATCCCGCCGCACGCCGCCATGCGGTCGTCGATCACCACGATCTTCTGGTGATGGCTGCACCCGACCGGATGCGAACTGTCGAAGCGATAGTCGATCGACCTGGTCCGCTTCCAGCGCAGCAGCCAGACTATCGACGAAGCGTGGAGCAATTGCTTGAGCGCGCCGAAATTCCACTTGAGGATGTCGATCTGCCGCTCGGGCCGGTCGCGCGCCAGGCGAAGGAAGAAGCGCCCGAGCGTCTCGCCCTTGCCCTGTTCGTCCGGCGTGAGGACGGTGCGCGTGTCAAAGTCCCAGCCGACGATGAAGATCCGCTTTTCGGCGGCCGCCATGGCGGCGGCGATGATGCGATAATAATCGTTGGCGTCAACGATTACCGCGGCCTTTTCGGCGCGCGCGATGCGCCAGCAATTTCGTCCTAGCGCGACGATCGGGGTCAACTGGTCAGCGCTCATTCCGTCATTCCCCCCGTGCGTCGCGCGGGTTCTTAGGCAATATCGTGCGCCGTGACGAGACTATGCGTGCCGCCGCGCGCGCCTTAACGTGCGCGGCATGATCGCCACCCCCGCCTGGCCACCACGCTCGCTTCAGCGCCTATTCGTCGATACCCCCCTCGCCGCCGGCGACAGCGTCAGCCTCGAGGGAGGGCAAGCCCATTACCTTTCGAACGTGATGCGGATGGGCGCGGGCGATGCGCTGTTGCTGTTCAATGGCGTGGCGGGCGAATGGCTTGCCGAACTGGTCGAGGCGAGTCGCAAGCGCGTCATCGTCGTGGTGCGTGAGCAGACCCGCGCGCAGGAAACGGTCCCCGACCTCACGCTGGCGTTCGCGCCGATCAAGAAGGGGCGGGTCGATTGGCTGGTCGAAAAAGCCGTCGAACTCGGGGTCGCGCGGCTTCAGCCAGTCATCACGCAGCGGACGATCGTCGACAAGCTGAACCTCGAGCGGCTGGAAGCGCATATCGTCGAGGCGGCCGAGCAATGCGGGCGGACCGCGCTGGCGAGCATCGGGACGCCAGTCAAGCTCGAGCCCTTTCTGCGCGCGCTCGACGGGTCGCGTGCGCTGTACTTCGCCGACGAAACCGGAGGCGCGGCGGCATCGACCGCCTTCGTGCCGGGGCCGGCGACCATCCTGACCGGACCCGAGGGTGGGTTTGCTCCGGACGAAGCCGCCGCGATCCGCGCTGCGCCGGGGGCGGTCGCGATCAGCCTTGGCCCGCGCATCCTGCGCGCCGAAACCGCCGCGCTGGCCGCAGTCGCGGCGTGGATGGCGACGGTCGGGGATTGGCGCTAGTTTCGCTTTGCCACCCATCGTCGCCGGGTTTAGGGGCCGCTGCATGACCACGCGCACCGATTTGTCCGCCAGCCCCCTGATCACCTCGCGCGATGATTTGCTGCGCATCTTTGCGGATGGCGAAAAGCCGCGCGAGGCGTGGCGGATCGGGACCGAGCATGAGAAATTCGTCTATCGCCTCGCCGATCACCGCGCGCCGTCGTGGGACGAGCCGGGCGGGATCCGCGATTTGCTCGAGGGATTGACCGAGTTCGGCTGGCAGCCGGTGATCGAAAACGGCAAGATCATCGCGCTGGCAGGGGCCGACGGCAACATCAGCCTCGAGCCCGCGGGGCAGCTCGAATTGTCGGGCGCCCCCCTGCGCGACCTTCATGCCAGCTGCGCCGAGAGTGGACGCCATCTGGAGCAGGTCAAGGCGGTCGGCGACCGGCTCGGGCTCGGCTTCCTTGGGCTTGGTATGTGGCCCGACAAACGCCGCGACGAATTGCCGATCATGCCCAAGGGCCGCTACGAGATCATGCGCAACCACATGCCGCGGGTCGGCAATCTGGGGCTAGACATGATGCTGCGCACCTGCACCATCCAGGTCAACCTCGACTATGCGTCCGAAGCCGACATGGTGAAGAAGTTTCGCGTCGGGCTGGCGCTCCAGCCGGTGGCGACCGCACTGTTCGCCAATTCGCCGTTCACCGAAGGGCGGCCCAACGGCTTCAAGAGCTTTCGCAGCCATATCTGGGAAGACACTGACCCGGCGCGGACGGGGATGCTGCCGTTCGTGTTCGAGGACGGCTTCGGCTATGAGCGTTATTGCGACTATGCGCTCGGCGTGCCGATGTATTTCGTGTTCCGCGAGGGCCGCTACATCGACGCCGCGGGGCTTAGCTTCCGCGATTTCCTCGACGGCAAGCTATCGGTTCTTCCCGGCGAGCAGCCGACGCTCGCCGACTGGACCGACCATCTGTCGACCGCCTTTCCCGAAGTGCGCCTCAAGAGTTTCCTCGAGATGCGCGGCGCCGATGGCGGGCGGTGGGGGCGGATTTGCGCGCTTCCGGCATTGTGGGTCGGGTTGCTTTACAGCGACCAGGCGCTCGAAGGCGCGTGGGACCGAGTCAAGCATTGGTCGATCGAGGAACGCGAGGCGCTGCGCCATGCCGTCCCGCGCGAGGCCTTGGCCGCCAGTGTGCCGGGCGGCGGAACGGTCCGCGACCTCGCCGCCGAGGTGCTCGAGATCGCCAGCGCGGGACTTCGCGACCGCGCCGAGTTCAATGCCGCCGGCGATAGCGAAAGCGGCTTCCTCGATCCGCTGCGCGAAGTGGTCGCATCGGGCAAGACTTTCGCCGACGTGATGCTCGACCGTTATCATGGCGCATGGCACGGCGATGTCGCCCACGTCTATGAGGATTACAGTTTCTAAAAGGACCGCCGATGACCGAACTGCGCACGCTCTACCCGCCGATCGAGCCCTATGAGAGCGGGATGATCGACGTCGGCGACGGGCACCGGCTTTACTGGGAGCGCTGCGGGACGCGCGGCGCCAAGCCGGCGGTGTTCCTTCACGGCGGGCCCGGCGGCGGGTCGAATGAAAATCACCGGCGGCAGTTCGACCCGGCACTTTATGACGTCTTGCTGTTTGACCAGCGCGGATGCGGGCGATCGACCCCCCATGCCAGCCTGGTCGCCAATACGACGTGGGATCTGGTGGCCGACATCGAACGGCTGCGCGAGCTGGCCGGGCATGACAAATGGCTGGTATTCGGGGGCAGCTGGGGATCGACTCTAAGCTTGGCTTATGCCCAGACTCACCCCGCGCAGGTCAGCGAACTCGTGCTGCGTGGGATTTTCCTGTTCGACCAATATGAGATCGACTGGCTCTACCAGCCGGGCGGCGCGGCGCAGCTCTATCCCGACAAATGGGAAGAGTTCGTCGCCCCGATCCCGCCCGACGAGCGCGGCGATCTGGTCAGCGCATATCGGCGGCGGCTGACTGCGCAGGACCGCGACGTGGCGCTGACCGCGGCGCACGCGTGGAGCAAATGGGAAGGCGAAGTCGTCACCTTGCTGCCGAGCGCGAAGACGATCGAACGCTTCACCGACCCCGACTTTGCCATCGCCATCGCGCGGATCGAGAACCATTATATGGCCGAACATGGCTGGCTCGACGAAGGGCAATTGCTGGCCGGCGCGGCGACGCTGCGCGACATTCCCGGGGTAATCGTCCAGGGGCGCCACGATTGCTGCACCCCGCCGCGCGCCGCCTGGGCGCTGCACAAGGCGTGGCCCGAGGCCGAGCTGGTGATCGTCCCCGACGGCGGCCACAGCTATGACGAACCGGGCGTGCTCGACGCGCTGATCAAGGCGACCGACAAGTTTGCGCAATGAAAAAAATCCTCCCTGAGCTTGCTCGGGGAGGTGGCAGCCGCAGGCTGACGGAGGGGCCCTTGCGCTTCGAAGTATCCGAGCTCCTCCGGTGGTCCTCCCCAGCAACGCGAGCAGGACAGACGGGGACTAAGCTCAATGTCCGCTTTCCACCATTGCGGACATTCGACTTTGCCGGTCAAAGGGAGTGCTTGAAGAACCAGCTTCGACCTTCCGACGGGCCGTCGTTGACGAGGATTTGAAGGTCGTCGAGCTTGCCGTCAGGCGAGACTATAAGTTCGCGCTCGTTAAAACGCACCTTCAACGCATCGCCTGAGTCTGGCGATTTCACTGGGCCCCCTCCCCGTACAGGTGCGGCGAGCACGCACGATGCACAAACCACTGGAATTGCGCTTAAAAATGCGTAGTGGTGCCGAAATGAATTTGGCTTGGGGGCTTCTTCACGCCGGTCTGCAGACCGTGCTCGATACCGCGCTCGACCCGGTCGTCGTGATGGACGTCGAGGGCATGGTGATCGGCTGGAACACGCATAGCGAGCGCTGTTTCGGCTGGTCGTGGGACGAAGCACATGGGCAACGTCTGTCGGACATGATCATCCCGGCGGAATTGCGCGCCGCGCATGAGAAGGGGCTGTCGCATTATCTCGCCACCGGCGAAGGCCCCGTGCTGGGAAACCGGATCGAGGTTCCGGCGCTGCACCGCGCCGGCCACACCATCCCCATCGAGCTGTCGATCACCGCGAGCGAACAGTTTGGCGGCAAATTGTTCATCGGCTTCCTCCGCGACATATCCGACCGCAAGGAAGAGGCCGAACGCCAGCAACGCATCCTCCAGGAAAGCGAGCATCGGGTGAAGAACATGCTCACCGTGGTCCAGGCGATCGCGCTCCAGACCGCCGCCAATTCTCGCGACATGGCGCAGTTCACCGACAGCTTCTCGGGACGGCTGGAAAGCCTTGCCCGGGCGCATCAATTGCTCGTCGGGCAAGTGTGGCAGGATATCGCCATTTCCACCCTCGCCGAGCGCGTCCTCGGAGCCGAGGTGCAGGCCGGACGCGCGCGCTTCGGCGGACCCGAATTATTGTTGAAGGCGGGCCAGGTGCTCGGCCTGTCGATGATCCTCCACGAACTCTATACCAACGCCATCAAATATGGTGCCCTGTGTAGCGATGAAGGTCGGATCGAGCTTGACTGGTCGAGCGATGGCGAGGGGATCGAACTGTCGTGGCGTGAACTCGGGACGCTATGCGAAGGCTCCGATCAGCCGAGCAGCGGCTTTGGCCACCGGATGATCGCGATGAGCGTCAAATCCGACCTCAATGGGACGATCGAGCGCGATTGGCGCGGCGACGGCCTGACCGCGACGTTGCGTTTTCCGGCCGAAGCCTAAGCGTCGGGCAAGCGCTGCTTGGCCTCGCCCCAGCCGGCGAGCAGCTTGGAACTGGCCCGCTCGATCAGCAAATCGGTGTCGCGAATCGAATAAGGCGCGGGCTTGTCGAGGCCTTCCAATTCTTGCCACGCGATCGGCGCCGAGACCGGTGCGCCTTCGCGTGCGCGGGCCGAATAAGGCATCACCGCGGTCGCTCCGCGCTGGTTGCGCAGCCAGTCGAGGAAAATCCGCCCGGTGCGCTTGTTCTTGCGGATGTTCGCGGTGAACAAGTCGGGCTCCGCTTCGGCGATGGCGCGGCTGAAGCGTTCGGCGAACGATTTGACCGCGGGCCAGTCGGCGCTCTGGTCGAGCGGGGCAACGACGTGAATCCCCTTGCCGCCCGAGAGCAAGGCGAAGGTCTCGAGCCCGAGGTCGCCAAGCAAGGCACGCAACCGCATCGCGGCCTGCTTGACCTTGGTGAAGTCGAGCCCGACGTCGGGGTCGAGATCGAACACCAGGCGGTCGGGCTTCTCGAGCGGATCGATCCGACTTCCCCAGCCGTGGAATTCGATCGCCCCCATCTGGACGCATTGCAAAATGCCCTTGGCGTCGGTGACGTAGAGGTAATCCGCCACCTCGCCGTCGCTTTCGGTGACGGGGACATGATGGACCGCGTCGCCCATCGAACCCGAATCATGCTTCTGGAAAAAGCAGTGTTTGGCGCGGCCTTGCGGGCAGCGGATGAGGGTCATCGGCCGCTTGCCGAGCGTGATCAGCATCTGAGGCGCGAGCGCGGCGTAATAATCGGCAAGATCGACCTTGGTCAGTTCGTCGCCGGGAAAGATCACCCGGTCGGGGTTGGTGATTCGCGCCCCGAGGCTGGCAGCCGTGGCGGGACCGTTGGCCTGTGCCGTTTTTAGCGGGGCGAGGTGCTCGGCGATCTCGCGCACCACTTCGCGTGCGGGTTTGTCCAAGCGCAAGGCGATGAAGCTGGGATGGCGCAGCACGCCGTCGCTGGTGAATTCGGTAAAGGCGACTTCGCCGACCAGCTCGGGCTTGATCCAGTGCGACCCCCGCAAAGCCGTGCGCGGGACGTCGAGCGCGGGCCTGTCGAGCGCGAGCGGCGCCATCGTCTCGGTCAGGCTTTCGATCAGCTCGGCATTGAATCCGGTGCCGACCTTGCCCGCATAGACGAGCTTCCCCTTGGGCTTCGCAGCAGGGTCGCGCACCGCGAGATGGAGCGAGCGGAAGCCCCGGCGTTTGTCGCTCGCCTGCCAGCCGACGATCACGAATTCCTGGCGCTGGATGCATTTGACCTTGAGCCAGCTCCTGGCGCGTGCGCCGCTGTAGGGGGCCTTGGCCTTCTTGGCGATGATGCCTTCGCCGCGGTCCTTGCAGATCGCCTCGAACAGAGCTTCGCCTTTGGCGAGGATATGGTCGCCATAAATGATCGGCGCGGGGACCGTCTTGAGCAAGGCGGCGAGGCGCTGCTTGCGCTCGATGTTGGGGAGTTTGGCGATGTCCTCGCCTCGGTCGACGATCAGGTCGAAAGCGTAGAACGCGAGGTCGGCGTCGCCGCCCCTGAGGGTCGCCTGCAACAACTGGAAACTGGGCTTGCCGTCTGGCCCGAGCGCGACCGCTTCGCCATCGATCAGGCAGCCGGCGGGGAGCGCTGTGGCCGCCTTGACCAGCGCGGCGAACTTGTCGCTCCAGTCATTGCCGTTGCGGGTCCAGGCGGTCGCCCCACCGTCTCCGGTAGCGAGCAACAAGCGGTACCCGTCATACTTATATTCGAACATCCAGTCGGGGCCGCTGGGGACGGCATCGACCAGCGTCGCCAATTGCGGGGCCTGGAAAGCGGGCGGCGCAAGGCCCGCCGGCTTCTTCGCGCGACCGCCCTTCTTACCGCTTTTGTTCGATTGCCAGACGTCCTCCCCGGCGGCGATCTGCGCCATCGTCCGGTCGGTGGTGACGCTGGTCAGGCACTGTTCGACCAGTGCGTCGCTTGCGTCGGGCTTGGCGAAGGCATCGGTGACCTTCTTGAGCATCCATGCCTCGCCCTTCTCGCCGGGTTTCCCCTTCATGCGGAACATAACCCATTCGCCCTTCATCCGCTCGCCTTCGAGGGTGAAGTGCAAATGGCCCTCCTCGATGGTCTTGACCGGGTCCTTGTCGGGGTGGGGGATCCAGCGCCCGACATCCCACAGCATGACCGTCCCGCCGCCATATTCGCCCTCGGGGATGGTGCCCTCGAAGTCGGCGTAGCCGAGCGGATGGTCCTCGGTTCGCATCGCGAGGCGGTTCTGTCCCGGGTTGAGGCTAGGCCCCTTGGGCACCGCCCAGCTCTTGAGCACACCCGTCATCTCGAGGCGGAAGTCCCAGTGGAGCCGGCTCGCGGCGTGCTTATGGACGACAAAGCTGTCGCCTTTAGCACGGCCCTTCTTGCCTTTGGGCTCGGCGGTCTTCGCGAAGTCGCGTTTCTTGTTGTAGGTTTCGATGTCGAGCGGGACCTTGGCCATCACGCGCGCTTTTTCGCCGGGGCCGCCTTCTTGGCGGGCGCCTTCTTCTCCGCCGCGGGCTTGGCCGCCGGGGTTTTGGCGGGGGCGCCGTCGAGACTTTTCTTGAGCGCCGCCATCAAGTCGATCACGTTCGATCCCTTGGCCGGTGCGTCCGAGCTGCTATCCTGAATGACGCGCTTGCCCTTTTTCTTCTGTTTCTCCGCGATCAGGCTTTGCAGCGCCTCGATATAGCGATTGTGGAATTGCGAGGCGTCGAAATCGCCCGACTTCTTGTCGATCAGCGTCGCCGCGAGCTCGAGCAGATCGGGATCGGGCTTGGCGTCGCCGATGTCGCGGAAATAGGACGCCGCCTTGTTGACTTCATCGGCATAGCGAAGCGTTTCGAGGACCATGCCGCGGCCGCACGCCTTCAGGCTGACGACATATTCCTGGCCGCGCATCGCAAGCTGGCCGATCCCGACCTTCTTCTTGGCGCGCAATGCCTCGCGCAGCACGACGAAGGCTTCCTCGGCGAGGTCGTCGGCGGGGACGACGAAGTAAGGCTTGTCGTAATAGATCGGGTCGATGTCGGAGAGATCGACGAACTGGGTCAGCTCGAGGGTCTTGCGGCTCTCGAGCTTGACCTTTTCAATCTCTTCGGGCTCGAGCAGGATATATTCGCCCTTCTCGACTTCATAGCCCTTGAGGATTTCATCGCGATCGACCGGGCCGATCCCGGGCACGACCTTCTCATATTTGACGCGCTGCCCCGACGGCTCATGGATTTGATGGAAGGCGATCGATCGCCCGGCCTTGGTTGCCGGGAAAATCTCGACCGGGATCGCGACCAGGGCGAGCCTGATCTGTCCGCGCCAGCTCGGCCGTGCCGCCATCGTTCGTCTCCCTTGTTCGATACGCGGGCGATTCAATCGACGACGCGGGGAGTCGTTCCCGCTGGCGTAAACGGCGCGACGGCTTATGCTCGTTTCATGATCATCGTCCCCATCGCCGCGACGCACCGCTTGCTCACCCGACGAATCGTCGTCGAAGCCCGGCTCCGTGCGGCACGGGCCTTCGATCCGGAGCGCGCAGTTCGGTTCGAGGCACGCTTTGCCGGCGAGCTCGAAGGGGTGGAGGAGGGCATCGGGCTGGGACGCATCGTGCGCCTGTTCGATGGGCGCCTGTTTCTCAATCGCAAAGCGCAAGTCGAGCCGCGCTTCAGCGGTGTCGGGGCGCTTGTTTTGATTGTGCTGCTCGCGGTATCGACCGCGACGTCGATCGCGATGCTGGCGTGGTTCGCGACACGCTGATCCTTGACCGCGCCGCATCGTCGATGGCAAAGGCGCGGCCACGCACCTTGCGGGTGTAGCTCAATGGTAGAGCAGAAGCCTTCCAAGCTTACGACGAGGGTTCGATTCCCTTCACCCGCTCCAGCATAAGACAGGCCGGGAGCCTGTCTTATGCTGGAGCGCGCAGCAACGCCGCGGCGACCTGTCGCGCATCTACTCGAGAGAGCACGCCCGCATCCCGGTCCAGCCCGGCGACCGCCCTCCCCCGCGGTTGACAGCATCGCGACGGCCCGCCATTGGGCGCGCCTCGCATCCGGAGAGGTGGCCGAGTGGTTAAAGGCAGCAGACTGTAAATCTGCCCGGGTTTCCC